>DURT01000002.1 GCA_012843025.1 Tissierellia bacterium
TGACTTAGTTGTACTAGGAACCAAGGCCGTAATGAAAGCTTTAGGTGTAAATAAAGCATATATCTGTATTGAAGACAACAAGCCAGATGCTATAGAAGTATTGAGAAAAGAAACAGAAAATGAAGAAGGTATTGAAGTTGTCCCTATGGTAACTAAGTACCCTCAAGGAGACGAAAAAAGAATAATTCATGCAGTAACTGGCAGAGTTGTACCATCGGGAGGTCTTCCCATGGAAGTTGGTTGTGTAGTGGATAACGTAGGAACTATTGCGACCATAGGTAATGTAATTAAGACCGGTATGCCTTGTATACAAAGAGTTGTTACTGTTACAGGCAGTGCGGTAGAAAACCCCAAAAATCTTTATTTAAGAATAGGAACATTGTTTAAAGATGCCGTTGAAATGTGCGGCGGTTACAAGGAAGAACCAGGCAAGATTATAAACGGTGGGCCTATGATGGGAATTGCTCAGCACACAGATGAGGTACCTGTTATAAAGGGAACTTCAGGAATTTTAGTTTTAAATAAAGAAGAAGCAGAAGTTCCAGAAGAATCGAATTGTATTTTATGCGGTAGATGCGTCGATGCATGCCCTGTTTATCTCATGCCCTTTAAAATTAGCAGATTTTCAAAATTGAACAATTTTGATGGAGCTGATGAATATCATGCCACTGATTGTATCGAATGCGGTTCTTGTTCTTATGTATGTCCTGCAAGGATACCGCTTAAGGAAAGAATCAGTGTTGCTAAAAAAGAAATTTTAACGAGACGCAAAAAGGCTAAATAGGAGGAAAATATAAATGGAAACTAAATTGATTGGTTCCTCATCCCCTCATATTAGAGGCGATGAAACAACACAATCGTTAATGCTTGATGTAATAATTGCATTAGTTCCTGCAATGGCAGCAAGTGTGTTTTATTTTGGATTTAATGCAGTGGTACTTATATTGGCTTCAGTTATTTCAGCAGTAGTAACAGAATATCTGTGCCAGAGATTTATGAACAGACCTATAACTATTACTGATTTAAGTGCGGTGGTTACAGGAATATTATTAGCTTTTAATTTACCTGCGGAAGCACCCTGGTGGCTTGCTGTTATGGGTTCGGCATTTGCAATTGCAATAGTAAAACAAATATTTGGTGGACTTGGTTTTAACTTTTTGAATCCTGCATTGGCAGCAAGAGCTTTCTTAATGGCTTCCTGGTCATCTCATATGACAGGAGGAATGATTGATCCTATAACTGATGCAGTATCTTCAGCAACACCCCTTTCAATACTTAAGGGAACTGCTTCAGGACAATTACCCACATTATGGGATATGTTCATAGGCAGAATTCCGGGTGTAATAGGTGAAACTTCAACAATACTTCTATTAATTGGTGGAATTTATTTAATTTACAGGGGTACCATTAAGTGGATAATTCCCGTATTTTATATCGGTACCGTTGCAGTAATAGCATTAATTACAGATGCAAGTACTCTACCTTACCACATATTAGGCGGCGGTTTGATATTAGGTGCTTTCTTCATGGCTACTGACTATGCAACAAGTCCTATTACAGATAAGGGTAAAGTAATATTTGCCGTGGGAGCAGGTATTCTTACCATGGTTATTAGAAAAGTGGGAGGATATCCTGAAGGAGTATCCTATTCAATATTGTTGATGAATATACTGACTCCTATGATAGATAAATATGTAAGACCTCACGTATTTGGAGTGGCAACAGGAGGTAAGAAAAATGAAAAATAATTTTATTAAACTTGCTGGAGTATTACTTATAATTGGAGCTGTGGCTTCAGGAGTATTAGCATGGCTTAACGATGCTACTAAAGAACGTATAGCCATGAACGAAGCAATGGCCAGTATGGATCCTGCTATATTAGAAGCAGTAATGCCGGGCTCTGTAATGTTTAATGAACATGAAGATACTGATTTAATAGAAAAAATAAAAAGCGAGAATGAAAAGTTTATAAACCTTTTTACAGCTGTTGATGCTTCAGGTAATGAATTAGGAAAAGTAGTTAGAACATGGAGTACTGTAAAAGGCTTTAATGGAGATATGGAATTATACGTTGGCTTTACTCCAGATGGACAAATATCAGGAGCAACTGTAATATCTCACCAGGAAACTGAAGGATTAGGATCCAGAGTTACTTTGCCTGATTTTACTAACCAGTTTATAGGCAGGGATGGGACTGCTGTAATCGGAGAAAGTGACTATGACGCTATTGCAGGAGCTACAATGTCTTCAAAGTCATTTTTAAGTGGAATAAATAATGCAATAGCTGTTTATGCTGAGTATGTGAAATAGGAGGATAGAATGAATAGATTTGAAATATTTAAAAATGGAATCACCAAGGAAAATCCTATTTTAGTTCAACAGGTTGGTATGTGTGCAACTTTGACCATAACTACTTCACTCTTAAATGGTATAGGAATGGGAATAGCGGTAATAGCAGTTTTAACAGGTTCAAATATAGTTATTTCTGCGCTTAGGAAATTTATACCCGATGAAGTTCGTATTCCTGCATTTATTATCGTAATTGCTGCATTTACGACTATGATAGATTTGTTGATGCACGCCTATACCTTTGAATTATATAAGGCATTAGGAGTATTCATACCACTAATCGTTGTTAACTGTATTATCCTTGCCAGAGCTGAAGCCTTTGCTTCAAAGAATTCAATAGTAGATTCTATTATTGACGGCTTGGGAATGGGTGTAGGTTACTTAGTAGCAATGATTTTATTAAGCGGTATCAGAGAAATTTTAGGAAACGGTACTATTTTAGGATTTAGAATTCTTCCGGAAGCTTATGAACCTATGATGATGGCAGTTCAGCCCCCTGGAGCATTTATTCTCTTAGGATTGTTAATAGGTGTTGTAAATTATCTTTCTAGAAGAAAGAAAGCATAGGAGGTAGGAAGTGGAATTAGTTAGTTTATTCATAACATCGTTTTTAGTTAACAATATTATATTCATGCAGTTTTTAGGAGTATGTCCTTTCCTTGGAGTTTCCAAGAAAATAGATACTGCAGCAGGCATGGGTATAGCAGTTATTTTCGTTATAGCTTTAGCGTCTGTTATAACATATATTATTCATCATGCAGTTTTGGTAAATCTAGAGTTAGAATATTTACAAACAATAGTATTTATTTTAATTATTGCAGCATTGGTACAATTTGTTGAAATGTTTCTTAAGAAATCAGCCCCCGGCTTATACCAAGCCTTGGGAATTTTCTTGCCCCTTATTACAACAAACTGCGCAGTTTTAGGTGTTGCCATTAATAATATTATATTTGAATATAGCTTTGTTGAATCCTTAGTATATTCTATAGCAACATCGGCAGGTTTCATGCTGGCGATAGTATTGTTTGCAGGAGTTAGAGATAAAGTTGATTATGCAGACTTGCCTGAATCATTGAAAGGCTCTGCTATTTCATTGGTAACAGCAGGTCTTATGTCTATTGCATTCCTTGGCTTTGCAGGATTGCAATTATAGGAGGGTGAAAAATGGTTATAGTTAAAGCAGTGGCAGTAACTGGCGGCTTAGGCGCCATTTGTGGAGCTTTGCTTGCTTTTGCGGCAAAATTGTTCCATATAGATGTAGATCAAAAAGTAATTGATGTTAGAAACGCTCTTCCTGGAGCAAATTGTGGTGGTTGCGGATATGCTGGATGTGATGCATTGGCAGAAGCAATAGCAGCCGGAAAGGCTCCTGTAACAGCTTGTCCTGTGGCTAGTTCCCAGGCCCATGAAATGATTGCTGAAATTATGGGTACTACAGCTGATGAGACAGAGAAAAAGGTAGCTCATGTTTTATGCTTAGGCTGTGACAGCTTGGCATCAAAAAAATATGAGCACAGAGGAGTTAAAAGCTGTAAAGCTGCTGCAGCAGTACAGGGAGGCGATAAATCTTGTAATAAAGGATGCTTAGGATATGGAGACTGCGTTAAAGTATGCGCCTTCGATGCAATTAAAATAGTAGATGGCATAGCGGTTATTGATAAGGAAAAATGTACTGCCTGTGGAAAGTGTATAGATGAATGTCCGAAGGCTGTTATTGAATATGTACCTTACAAAAACAATGTTATTGTAGGATGCAATAACAGAGATTTTGGTAAGGCAGTAAAAGATGTTTGCAAAATTGGTTGTATAGCATGCAAAATATGTGAAAAGAACTGTGCTTTCGATGCAATCCATGTTAAAGACAATGTAGCAAAGGTTGATTATGACAAATGTACTCATTGCATGGTTTGTGTAGAAAAATGTCCTACAAAGGTAATAGAAGGAAAAATAGAAGCTAAAAAAGAAGCAATGTAGTATTCCTCCCCAATTCTTCGCCTGAAAAGGGGAATAAAAAAATCTATCCAGAATCTATCCAGAGATGGGTAGATTTTTTTAAAATACAAAATTTAAATATTTTTGACAAAAGTTTAAATTAGCACTATAATAGAGGAAATAGTAAAGGGAATAATAATAAAAATTTAAGTAATAAAGGAATGTTCCCGAGTTAACAAAGGAAGGTTTTATGGAAGCTATAAAAAAAATAGAAGAAGAGGTAAAGGGAAAAACCATTGAATTGTCATCCTTAGATAAAGACAGAACAGCATTATTTGTTGTGGATATGGTAAACGGTTTTGTTCATTCAGGAGCACTATCGTCCCCTAGAGTTAGATCCATAGTAAGCAATTTAGTAGAATTAAACAAGAAAATGTATGGATATAAGAAAGTGTTCTTCTTGGATTCCCACAGTGAGGGTTCATTAGAATTCTCTAACTTTCCTAAACATTGCATAAAGGGAGAAGAGGAAGCAGACCTAGTACCAGAACTAAAAACCAGGGACTCAGAAGGAGAAGAAACCTACTATATAGAAAAGAACAGTACTAACGGTTTTCACAGCAAAGGTTTCAAGGATTGGTTAGTAAAATACGAAGATAAAGTCGACAACTATATAATTACAGGCTGTGTAACGGATATTTGTGTTCTGCAATTTTCGCTAACCTTGAAATCTTATTTTAATGAAAAAAATATCCCTAAAAGGATTATTGTGCCAGCCAATACCGTAGAAACTTATGATGGTGGTGCTCATGAGGCTGAAATAATAAACTTGTTTGCCTTATACAATATGCATGTTAGCGGCATAGAAATAGTTGATGAAATTAAATAGCGGGAGAATATTATGTACTATAATAATTTTGGCGAAAGAAGATTATCTATGCTGATGGATTACTATGAACTTACTATGGCTAACGGGTATTATGTTAGCGGAATGAAGGATGACATAGTATACTTTGATCTATTTTTCAGGAAGAATCCTGATGGTGGAGGTTTTTCCATAGTAGCTGGATTGGAGCAAGTAATACAATATATAAAAGAGCTGAAATTCGGCGAAGAAGATATAGATTATCTTAGAAGCAAAAAAATATTTAATGAAGAGTTTTTGCAATACTTGAAAAATTTCAAATTTTCGGGAGATATATATGCCATACCTGAAGGAACACCTGTATTTCCCAATGAACCCCTACTAACGGTAAGAGCCAAGACTATCGATGCTCAAATAATTGAAACCATGTTGCTTTTAACTATTAATCATCAAAGTTTGATTGCCACTAAGGCAAATCGTATAGTGAGAGCTGCAAAGGGTAAACCTATTATGGAATTTGGGGCAAGAAGAAGCCAGGGATACGATGGGGCCATCTATGGGGCCAGGGCTGCCTACATAGGTGGAGTTGTAGGAACTGCCACAACCTTGGCAGATGAAGCATTTGGGGTTCCTGCACTAGGCACTATGGCACATTCATGGGTGCAAATGTTTGAAAGTGAATATGAGGCTTTTAAAGTTTATGCAGAAAATTATCCTGACAGCTGCACATTATTAATCGACACCTACAATGTTATTAAAAGTGGAATACCTAATGCAATTAAAGTATCACGTGAAGTTTTGGAACCTATGGGTAAGAGACTTAAGGGAGTCAGAATAGACAGCGGTGATATTGCCTACTTAAGTAAAAAATGCAGAAGAATGCTTAATGATGCAGGGCTGCATGATTGTGCAATAATTGCTTCTAGCGGTTTAGACGAATTTATTATATCCGATTTGTTGGACCAGGGAGCTAAGGTGGATTCCTTTGGAGTGGGAGAAAGACTCATAACGGCTAAATCAGATCCTGTTTTCGGATGTGTTTATAAGTTGGTGGCAGTTGAAAAAGACGGTAAAATTATTCCTAAAATAAAAATATCTGAAAATGAAGATAAAATAATAACTCCCGGATATAAAAAGGTATGGAGACTTTACGACAAAAAGGGGCACCATCCTATTGCAGACGTATTAACTTTGCACGACGAAGTTATCGATGATTCAAAACCCTACACTATATTTGACGAAATACATACCTGGAAAAGAAAAAAGGTAACGAGATTTTATGCTAAAAATTTACAAATACCCGTATTTTTAAACGGAGAATGCGTCTACGAAAGTCCTTCATTGGAGGAAATCAGGGAGTATTGTAAAGAGCAGGTAGGAAATCTTTGGGGAGAAGTAAAGAGATTTAATAATCCCCATAAATACTATGTAGATTTGTCTGAAGATTTATGGGAGTGCAAGCAAGAGTTAATATCTCAATTCAGTTATAAGTAAATAGCTATTTTCTTATGTCCATAAAAAAACAACCACATAGGTGGTTGTTTTTGCTAGGAAGAAAAATTATCGAAATAACCTTGGATATATATAATAGGAGTGCCCTTATCTCCGCTTCCGGAAGTTAAATCGCAAAGGGAACCCAGCAGATCTGTAATTCTTCTGGGAGTAGTTCCTTGTGACTCCATGTTATCCTTTAAGTCACATTTTTTATGCTCAATATATTCGGCAATTGCTTTTTTTAGTTCTTCCCCTTTTAAGTGAGAAAACTGATTATCTGCCAAATATTTAAGCTTTAATTCTTTTGGGGTACCTTTTAAACCTTCAGTGAATCCCGGAGATACTACCGGGTCTGCCAGCTCCCAAATCTTACCTACGGGATCTTTAAAAGCACCATCACCATATACCATTACTTCAATTTTCTTTCCAGTAAGTTCAAATAATTTTTTTTGAATATTCTCAACTACAGCCTGACAATCCCGGGGAAAAAGCTTTACTGTATCTTCAGTTGACTTGTTTGAACCTAACAGGCCATATTTTTCGTTATAACCACTTCCATCTACTGGCTCGTTCAAAATGTCATCTAAGCCATAGACTGTAAGAGCACCTGCTTCTTTCAGTAATCTTTTAGTTCTATGTCTGGAATGGATATCGCATGTAAGTACATTTTTAGTATAATTTAATATACTTACCGGGTTGTTGGCAAATACTACCTCAACCTCTGCTCCATTTTCTCTTATTATGTTTGAATAATATTCAATATAGTCAATTCCAGTAAAGACATGCTTTATATTTGTAAAGTGACTCCTGAATTCTTTTTCTGTAAGTATATCCCTCCAAGGGTTAACCCCTTCTTTATCCAATAAGTCGAAATCTATAAGAGGATTACCCACTTCATCAGAAGGATAACTTAACATAAGATATATTTTATCAAAGGCTCGTGCTATTCCTTTCAAGCATACTGCGAATCTGTTTCTGCTTAATATAGGAAAAACCAGACCAACTGTTTTGCAATTAAATTTTTTCTTTACGTCTTTATGAATATTATCCACGTTAGCATAATTTCCCTGGGCTTTGGCAACTACTGTTTCTGTAATACCTATTACATCTCTGTCTCTTAGGGAAAAGCCTTCTGCCTTTGATGCTTTTAATACTGTTTCAACGGTTATTTCTACTATATTATCTCCCTTAGTTATTATCGGAGCCCTTAATCCCCTGACAACAGTTCCCACCATTCTTTCCATTATCGTGTCTCCTTGTATTTATTAATCATAATTATATTATAATATATTGGGTGACCTATGTAAAATAATATTGAAATTTTTTTCTGGACAAAATAATGTTTATTATTTACAATGTGAATCATTAAGAAATAAATAAAAGAGGGATTAAGATGAAAATAGGTATGCGTAATATAAAAACTACTATTTCAGTTTTTATATGTTTATTGGTATTTGAATTGATTAACAGAGAAAATGCAATTTTTGCCTGTATAGCGGCAGTAATTTGCTTGCAAAATACTATATTGGATTCTTTAGAAAAAGGAATAGCCAGGATAATAGGGACCATTATAGGAGGAGCTGTAGGGATTATTGTTTTATTTGTAGTTAATAATTTTTCAGCATACAATATTTTGATCTTTATTATTCCTATCGGAATAATGGTATTAATCCATATTTGTGTTATGATAAATATGAAGCAGTCAGTGGTAATTTGCTGTGTGGTATATTTAAGTATTATGATATCTAAGAGCCATGAAGGTGGATATTTGTTGTACACGGTAAACAGAGTGTTAGATACTTCTTTCGGTATATTAGTTGCTCTTATGGTTAACAAATACTTAACTATCCCGGAAAGTATAAGGCATAGAATTAAACATGATGATACGGAAGAAACAGAAGAGGAAAAATAATTATAAGATAAGCAAAAGTATATGGCATGACATAAACAGGAGGACAACTTCATAAAATTTATAAAGCCGGTATCCGGACAATATTTATGGAGGTGTCTTGTGACTGGAGGAGATTTAGGTTTAATACTTGCTTATACAGCAGGTGTTATGCTCATATTTATGGTATCATGGATTTTTTTCAAACCTTTGAAAATATTAGGGAAAATAGTATTGAATTCCCTTATAGGGGCACTGTTTTTGATTGTATTTAATTTCTTTGGGCAGTATACGGGTGTTCATATAGGAGTAAATGAGTTTACGGCATTAACCATTGGAATATTAGGTATACCAGGTTTTATCGCCATATTGCTGTTGAAGCTCCTGATCTAGTAACAATTTATATTGGACAATGATATAGTGCTGTTATATAATATATTCGGAAGGTGATTAAATGTGGCTTGAATATATTGTGCTATTTTCCGTTGCAATAATGTTTTTTTCCATAACGGTGATGCTTACAGTTGAAACGGTACACACAACTAACAGCATTTCTCGAAAAAGAAATAGAAAAGAAAATCGAAGGAGCTGAGGAGCCCATTATTATGGGTAAAAGATGAAAAAACAAAATATAATTTCAGGAATTCATCAGTACAGAAGAGAGGTAGACATTAATTTTCACATGCCCGGCCACAAGGGTAAGAATGAACCTTTAGGTGAAATAGGCAAAAACTTAAGTTTTTATGATCTTACTGAAACCATTGGTACAGACGATTTACACTATCCAACAGGTTTTTTAAAAGATGCCATGACTTATATTTCCAAAGTATATGGAAGTAAGAAATCATACTTAGTGGTAAACGGGACATCTTGTGGAATAATTTCATCAATTTTGGCGTGTACAAAACCAGGAGATAAAATACTTGTTCAGAGAGATTGTCACAAATCTGTTTACAATGCCAGCATATTGGGAGATTTGGAGCTTCAATATATATATCCAGAATTTAACAAAAAACATGGGCTTAATTTAAGTATAAGTACCGATAAATTAGACCAGGTGCTTAGCTCGGATCCGGATATAAAAATGGTGGTACTAACATATCCCACATTTTACGGTATTTGCTTTGATGTAAAAAAAGCAGCAGAAATTGTTCATAAGCACGGAAAGATACTTTTAATAGATGAAGCTCACGGTTCTCATCTTCAGTTTTGCAAAGATTTATTGCCCCTTCCTGGAGAGAATTCAGGAGCCGATATAGTTGCACAAAGTACACACAAAACCTTACCTTGTCTTACACAGGGGTCAGTTCTCCATGTATGTACTGAAAGGGTCAATTTAAATAGAATTGAAACTATGTTAAGAATGCTCCAAACAACTTCTCCATCCTATGTATTGATGGCTTCTATTGAAAATGCCATTCATTGGATGGAAGAATGGGGAAAGGAAAGACTTAAGAAAAATATTGAAGTATTTAACGAAAGAACCTTGGAACTTCGAAATATGGGAATAAATGTATTGGAACAAAATTTCCTGAAAGGGGAAGGAGTGTTCGATTTTGATGCAACTCGTGCTGTATTCAGTATGAGTGAGCTGGGCATCACAGGTACGAGGCTACAGGAAATATTGAGGTATGAATATAGAATACAAATGGAGTTTGCTGACTTGCAATATATAGTAGGATATATAACTGCAACAGATGAACCTGAAGACATTCACAGACTTTTTGATGCAGTTAGGGAAATCTATATAAAAGAAAGCAAGACTAAAGAAAAAAGAGACACTATACAAATTGAACCCTTTCCTTTCGTAAAGCAGGAAGCTAAAATGAAGCAGGTATTTTATGCTGAAAATACTATCATTGACATAGATGAATCTATTGGAAAGATTGCTGCAGAATTTATAATTCCATACCCGCCAGGAATACCCCTTATATGTCCTGGAGAATTAATTGATAAAAATACTGCAGAATATATAAAAATAATGTTAAAAAACGGTATTAACGTAAATGGTGTTTACAATAATAATTTAGTGAGAGTAGTTAAATGAAAGGCAAATTTATTGTATTAGAAGGATCAGACGGCTCGGGAAAAAGTACCTTAGCTTTAAAAATAAAGGATTATTTCATAAAAAAGGGTTATGAAGTGGAAATTACCAGAGAACCCGGGGGTACAGATATCAGTGAAAAAATAAGAGAGCTGTTACTAGATATTAATAATAAGGAAATGGATTACAAGACGGAAGCTTTGCTCTATGCTGCAGCCAGGGCTCAGCTAGTATCTCAAAAAATAATTCCTTGGATAAAAGAAGGAAAAATTGTAATAAGTGAAAGGTATGTTTATTCAAGTTTGGTGTATCAAGGTTTCGGAAGAAACCTTGGTATTAATGAAGTGAAAAAAATAAATGATTTTGCTACTTCAGGAATAAAGCCAGATTTGGTAATATTATTAGACGTTGATCCTGAAAAGGGATTAAAGCGAAAGCTAAGTATTAATGGTGGAGACAGGCTGGAAAATGAAGATATTACCTTTCATAAAAGTGTTTATGAAGGGTATAAAAAGCTTAAATCACTTTTTCCTGAAATAGTTACTGTAAATGCAGAGGGTACAATTGAAGAAGTATTTGAAGATATAAAAATCTTATTAAGGAGGCTGCCATGAAACTTATAACCGCCATTGTGCAAAATGACGATGCAAATAAGTTGATTTCAGCATTAAGTGAAGCAGGATATTCATCTACTAAAATGTCTTCAACAGGGGGATTCTTAAGTTCTGGTAACACAACCATTATATCTGGTGTTGAAGACGGGGATGTTGAAGACGTAATAGAAATAATAAAGAATATATGTAAGACAAAGAAGAAAGTAACGGCTGCCATACCCCCCAGTTCATTCAGCACCGTAGGAGGATATTTGCCTCAAACTATTGAAATTTCCGTTGGAGGAGCTGTAGTCTTTGTAACTCCTGTGGAGAGATATGAAAAAATTTAAGGTGGACATATGTATTTTAGCCAAGTAGCGGGACAGGAAGAGATCAAAGCTTCTTTAAATAAATCAATTATAAATAATACGGTTTCACACTGCTATATATTTGAAGGGCCGAAAGGCATGGGCAAGTACCAACTGGCACTGGTCTTTGCTCAATCTTTGTTATGCTCAAATTTTGATATAGAGCCTTGTAACGTATGCAATAGCTGTATAAAGGTGAATTCTTTCAACCATCCTGATTTGCACATAATAAATGAGGATGAAAAAAATATTAAAAGAGAGGAAATTGATTATTTAATAGATTCCGTATATAAAAAGCCCTATGAATCAAAGAGGAAAATCTATATAATTAAGGAAGCCCACTTAATGACTGTGCAGGCAGCCAATGCTTTTTTAAAAACTTTGGAAGAACCACCCTTGGATACTGTTATAATATTGTTGACAACAAACTCAAATTTACTTATCCCCACTATAGTTTCAAGGAGCCAGGAAATAAAGTTTAGGAATGTCAGCAAAGAAACTATTATGTCCTATTTGAAAAAGTATAGTGATGATAACTTATTTATTGAATTAGCAGCAAATTATTCTCAAGGAATGCTTAACAAGGGAGTCAATATTATAGAAGGTAAGGATCAAATCCTTCAAAAACGTGAAGAAATAATTAAATTATTTGACAGAATTATTAATTCTTCTCCGGAAATTATTTATGAATTAGAAAGTTACTTTGAAGAAGAAAAAGATAATATAGATTTAATAATAGAAATAATAATGATATGGATTAGAGATATAATTTACGTTATTAACAACTTAGAGGATTTAGTTATTAACAAAGATTTTTTACAACTTTTGAAGATTCATGGCAAGAGTATGAAAAAGAATTCAGATATAATTGAATTCATGGAAAAAATAAGTGAAAATATAAGAAGCAATGTTAACTATAAATTGACTGTAGATAATATGCTTTTAAAGATTCAGGAGGCTTTTAAATGATAAAAGTAGTTGGCGTTAGATTTAAGAAAGCCGGCAAAATATACTATTTCGACCCTGAAAAAAAGTGGATTAACGAAGGAGATTACGTTATAGTAGAAACTGTAAGAGGGATCGAATATGGTCAAGTTGTTGTAGGGGTAAAAATGGTTAATGAGGAAGACATTGTCCAACCCTTAAAAAAGGTTTTAAGAATTGCAACAGAAGAAGATATAAGAATACATCAAGAAAATAAAGCTAAAGAAAGAATAGCTTTTGATATATGCTTAAAAAAAATAGAAGAGCACGGCTTGGAAATGAAACTTATTGATATTGAATATACCTTTGACAACAACAAAGTAATTTTTTATTTTACAGCAGATGGACGAATAGATTTCAGGGAATTAGTAAAAGACTTGGCTGCCATATTCAGAACAAGAATTGAATTAAGACAAATAGGTGTTCGGGACGAAGCTAAAATGGTAGGAGGCTTAGGACCTTGTGGAAGACAAATGTGCTGTTCTACATTTTTGGGAGAGTTTTATCCCGTGTCTATTAAAATGGCAAAGGAGCAGAAGTTGTCGTTAAACCCTGCAAAAATATCAGGTATCTGCTCAAGGTTAATGTGCTGCTTAAACTATGAACACCATGTTTACGAGGAAAATATTGAACAACTGCCCGACGTGGGAGATAAGGTAAAAGTATTGGGAACAAATAAAATAGGTACAGTGGTAGACATTAATCCCTTATTTGTAACTGCTAAAGTAAATGTGATTAAAAATGACGGAACTGTTGAAGTAGAAGAAATAAAAGGAGAACAGTTAATAGTCTTGGAAGAAGGGAAAAAACAAAAGTTACATGGTATGACCATGGAAGATATAGATATGGAAGAATTAAAAGAATTGGAAGATTGAAAAGGGGCTGTCGTACTAATACGGCAGCCCTTTCTACTTGATTGTTTAAACTGTAAGGTTTCTTGCTAAGCCAACGAGTTTCAATATGGTCTTATTGGTATTTATAATTGTAATGAAGTCTTTCTCCTTTGTTATTTTGATGATCGTAGTCAATCAACAATTCTTTTGATTCTTTAAACAGGATGAATATTGCCAATAGGTTTGGAATAACCATGATACCATTGAACATATCAGCTAAATTCCAAACAAAATCAACCTTTTGGTATGAACCTAAAACTATGAATAATAATACTATTATCTGATAAATGCGGATAGATTTCTTATCTTTAAATAAGAATCTTATATTGTTTTCACCAAAATAATACCATCCGACTAAGGTTGTAAATGCAAAGAAGGTCAGGCATATTGCCAAGAACATTTCACCTATTGGTCCAAAAGCAATTTTAAAAGCTTCTTGTGTAACACCTACTCCTACTAAACCTAAAGTATTGGATCCTGTTGATAATATCGCTACTGCCGTTGCGGTACAAACTAAAACTGTATCTATAAATACTGCAATCATGGCAGAAAGGCCTTGTTCTACCGGATGTTTAACATCAGCAACTGCATGTGAGTTTGGAGTTGAACCCATACCAGCTTCGTTTGAAAATAATCCTCTTGCAATTCCATATCTCACAGCTTGCTGAACACCAATGCCTGCTGCCCCGCCCATAATTGCTTTGGGGCTAAATGCAGCTACAAAAATGGATTTAAATACAGAAATAATGCTATTATGGAATATTATTATTACTACTATAGAACCCAAAATATATATAGCAGCCATTACAGGAACAACCAATTCTGCAAAGGAAGCAATCCTCTTCATTCCCCCTATAAAAATAAGTCCAGCAACAACTGCAATAAAAATACCTACACCTAATTGAGGAATATTAAATGCTCTGCTGACTGCATCTGCTATAGAATTGGACTGCACCATGTTTCCAATAAAACCTAATGCAATTATAAGAGCTATAGCAAAAAATGAAGCTAATCCTTTTGAGCCTAAACCATTTTTAATATAGTAAGCAGGTCCACCTACCAACTGGCCATCGCTGTCTGTTTCACGGTATTTTTGAGCTAGGGTTGCTTCAACAAAAATAGTTGACATTCCAAAGAATGCAGAAATCCACATCCAGAAAACTGCTCCCGGCCCTCCTGAGGTTATTGCTGTTGCAACCCCTGCCACATTACCAGTTCCTATTTGGGCTGCTATACTAGTGGCAAGAGCTTGAAATGAAGACATTGAACCTTCTTTGTTTTCTTCTTTGCTAAATATACCTCCAAAAACTCTTTTGTAAGCTTCACCAAATCTTTTTACCTGTATGAACCCTAGTCTTACAGTAAAATAAAGGCCAATTCCTACAAGGCCTATAATGAGAACGTAATCCCATAGAATACTATTTACAAAGTTGACAAGATTTTCGAATAATTCCATTGATATTCTCTCCTTGTACAATATAGTTATAATCAAATTACAGTTTTCCACTGTAATAATTATCAATTTCTTAAATAATAATATAGTCTTCTTTTCTAATCATTAAATACATTTCTTTGGCTTCTCACCCTAGCCATAAAGCCAGTTTAA
>DURT01000032.1 GCA_012843025.1 Tissierellia bacterium
CTTAATAATTACTTTCCTTCCCTCTATTTCAATTTTTCCTTCACAATAGTATTTAATTGCTAAAGGAAGTATTTCATGTTCGATTTTTAGTATTTTCTGCTGCAATGTTTCAGCTGTATCCTGGGGGCTGACCCTTACTGCTTCTTGAATAATAATGGGACCTGTATCTGCTCCCTCATCAACAAAATGAACAGTTGCACCACTTATTTTAACTCCGTATTCAATTGCAGCCTGGTGGACCTTTATACCATAATATCCTTTACCGCAAAAACTTGGAATTAAAGACGGATGTACATTTATTATTTTATTACTGAATTTTTCTATAAACTTTTTGGATAAAATTTTAAGGTATCCTGCTAAAACTACTAATTCTACATGGTATTTTTCCAACTCTTCAATTATTGCATCGTTGAATTTTTCATAATCTTCATAGTCTTTATGATTAATATACACAGCTGGTATGTTGGTCTTACGTGCCCTTTCTAAGCCGTAAGCCTCTTTATTATTGGAGATTACTACAACTATTTTTCCATTAATATTTCCCTTATTTATATTGTCTATTATGGACTGTAAATTACTACCAGAGCCTGAGACTAATACTCCTATTTTTGTTTGTGGCATATTTTAATACCGCCTTCCCCTCTTACTGTTTGCCCGATTAATACTGGAGCTTCACCCTGGTTTTTCAAGTATTCTAATACTGAATTAGCTATGTCCTTACCTACACATAGAACCATCCCTATTCCCATGTTGAATGTGGAATACATTTCATCTATATCAATATTTCCTTCTCTTTGTATTAGGTTAAATATGGGCAGGACATTTACATTTTCCGTAGTAATTTCTCCAGCTATTCCCTTAGGAAACATTCGAGGAATATTTTCGTAAAATCCTCCTCCGGTAATATTTGATATACCCTTTATTTCAAATTTTGATATTAAATCCAAAATTAACTTGACATATATTTTAGTGGGAGTTAATAGTTCATCTCCCAAAGTAGAGGATAATTCCTCCACATACTGGTCAATAGAATAATTTTTATGCTGGAAGAATACCTTCCTTACCAGTGAATAGCCGTTACTGTGTATGCCACTGGAAGGCAGACCAATAAGTACATCTCCTTCCACTATCTTGGAACCGTCTATTATTTTCTTTTTATCCACAATTCCAACACAAAATCCTGCAATATCGTACTCTCCTTCTCCGTAGAGTCCCGGCATTTCTGCAGTTTCTCCTCCTATTAATGCAGCCCCCGCCTTAATGCACCCTTGGGAAACCCCTTTTACTATGCTTGCAGCTTTTTCAGGCTCTAACTTTCCTGTTGCTATATAATCCAAGAAAAACAAGGGCCTTGCCCCGGCACATATAACGTCATTTACACACATGGCAACGGCATCTTCTCCTATGGTGCTATGTTTGTCCGCCATAAATGCAATCATAATTTTCGTTCCAACACCATCTGTTCCCGATACTAAGACAGGTTCTTCAAATTCGTCCTTGTTAAGGGCAAACATTCCTCCGAAGCCACCAATATCTGATATTACGCCCTTAGTATATGTTTTTTTCACATAATCCTTAATAAGTTTTACCGTTTCGTATCCTGAATTTATATCCACACCTGAATCTTTATAGGTTAATGACATACTGGCCTCCTTATATCCCGTTATTAGGTACTTCCATGGGGTAATCACCATTTAAACACGCTTTGCAGTATCCTGCCTTAGAACCCGTCGCTTTAATTAAATTTTCCAAACTTAAATATTGTATACTGTCAGCATTTACAAATTCCCTTATTTCCTCTAAGGTTTTATTGGCACCTATTAATTTGCTTCTATCTGGTGTATTAATTCCAAAGAAACAGGAATATATAACAGGAGGTGATGCTATCCGTACATGAACTTCCTTTGCTCCCGCTTCCTTTACCATACTTACTATTTGTTTCAGAGTTGTACCCCTTACAACACTATCATCAACCATCACCACAATTTTATCCCTTACTATTTCATCCAAAACACTTAGCTTTGTCTTTACTCCCTGCTCTCTTAACTTTTCTTTAGGCTCTATAAATGTTCTTTTTGCATACCTGTTTTTAATAAGCCCCAAGCCATAAGGAATGTTTAATTCTGCTGCATATCCCAAAGCAGCAGGTGTTCCTGAGTCAGGTACAGAAAAAACCAAGTCCGCTTTCACGGGAGCTTCCTTTGCCAGCAACCTGCCTGAATTATATCGGGTTTCATATACGTTAACTCCATCAAGGTTGCTGTCCGGCCTTGCAAAATATACATGTTCAAATATACACAAACTTTCTTTGGCATATTTTGTAGATTTAATACTTCTTACCCCTTCTTCGTTAATAATAACAATTTCTCCAGGTTCAATATCCCTTATGAATTTTCCTCCCATGGCAGTTATGCCGCAGCTTTCAGATGCCAACAAGTAACCATCTTCCCTTTTTCCTAAGCAAAGAGGTCTAAGGCCATAATTATCCCTTATTCCAATTAACTCTTTTTCCGTCATTAATACGAAAGCATAGGCTCCCTTTACAATTTCCATGGTATTTTGAATAGATTTAACTATATCTCCCTTGTAATTACGGGCAATCATATTTGCAACAACTTCCGTATCAATAGATGTTTGAAATATTACCCCATCATCTTCTAGTAATTCCCTTAAAGAATCTGCATTTACCAAGTTGCCGTTATGGGCCAATGCTAGGGAACCTTCCTTGTACCTTACTACCAAGGGCTGGGCATTTTGTTTTTCACTTTCTCCTGATGTGGAATACCTGTCATGGCCAATGGCAATTTTACCCTGTAATTTGTCTATTACTTCCTGGGTCATAACATCTGCC
Source organism: Tissierellia bacterium (assembly GCA_012843025.1). Lineage (GTDB taxonomy): Bacteria > Bacillota > Clostridia > Tissierellales > Sedimentibacteraceae > Sedimentibacter. The sequence goes on from DURT01000032.1 coordinate 2,852, forward strand.
ACCAAGCCCATATCCTTATGGAATACAATTCTTTGTCCTGTATGAATGGCAATTCCTGCACTTTCCTGGCCTCGGTGCTGAAGGGCAAACAATCCGTAATATATTAGCTGGCTTGTAATGTCTGGATTTTCGCAGTAAACTCCCACTACACCGCATTCTTCATGTAGTTTATCTTCATCTAAATACATACTATCTCCTCTAATCTTGTACCTATTTCTATTTTAACTTGTCATTTAACTTTTTATCTTTCTCAAATACTTTTGCTGCCATATTTTTCTTATAATCTGCAAACTTTTTTCTTAATTCCTCATATTTTACTGACAGTATTTGAAGTGCCAACAAAGCTGCATTTTCTGCTCCATTTATGGCAACGGTGGCCACAGGTACTCCCGGTGGCATCTGAACGATGGATAAAAGGGCATCCATTCCCTCCAACTCAGAAGACTTTATAGGCAAGCCTATTACAGGAAGGTTGGTACATCCTGCCAATACTCCTGGTAGGTGGGCAGCTTTTCCAGCTGCCCCTATTAATACTTCGTAACCATTCTCCTCAGCATTCTTTGCAAACTCCATGGCCTCAAAGGGAGTTCTGTGGGCTGAGAGAACTCTTACTGTAACACTTACTCCGTAATCCTTCAATATATTGTATCCTTTTTCTACAACGGGAAAATCAGAATCACTTCCCATAATAATTGCAACTTTCATACTTCCTCCTCATCCTATAAAGTAATTTACTCCTGAAGCAAAGATTGGCTGTTCCTTGATTCCCGGTATGTTTTTGTATAAATCCTTGTCAATTCTTTCTGGGTGAGCCATCTTACCAAGTACTCTGCCATCAGGACTTGTAATACCTTCTATTGCTTCCAAAGAACCATTTGGATTGTAATATCCTTTGTAAGTAGGGTTATTATCCTCATCCACGTACTGAGTAGCTATTTGCCCTCTTTCTTTTAAAAGTTCAATCCATTTCCCGCTGGCTACAAATTTTCCTTCTCCGTGGGATATTGGCAAATAATGAGTATCCCCAACTTTACATAAGTTCATCCAGGGTGATAGGTTACTTACAACCTTTGTTTTAACGAAGGTAGAAATATTTTTACCCATGTTATTGTAAGCTAAACTAGGAAAGTCATCTTCAATATCCCTTATTTCTCCAAAGGGAAGTAAACCTAATTTCATAAGAGCCTGGAATCCATTGCTTATACCTAGTATCAGGCCATCCCTCTTATAAAGATGTTCCATAACAGCTTCTTTTAACAATTCATTTCGGAATACCGCCGCAATAAATTTTCCTGAACCATCTGGTTCATCACCGGCACTTAATCCACCTGCCAATACAAGGATCTGTGATTGCCTTATTCGCCTGTTCATTTCTTCAATAGAGTCTTCAATATCCTTAGGAGTCAAATTTTTGAATACGAATATATCTGTTTCTGCTCCTTCTCTTTCAAAAGCTCTCTTAGTTTCATATTCACTGCTGGTTCCAGGAAATACGGGAATAAAGACTCTTGGTTTACTAATGGACAGAGATGATTTTATTATATTTCCTTTATTGTAGCTGTAAGTTTCAATTTTTCCTTCATAGTCTTTTACGGAAGGATAAATAGAGCTTAAAGGTTTTAACCATCTTTCTTTTATTTCTTTTAATGTTATTTTGAAGGAATCAAATTCTATTTCTTCTTCATTTATAGTAATTCCTATTTCCATGAAGTCCTCTATATTTCCATGGGTTTCCAATAGTATATCTCCATAACTGCTTTCAAACCATGTATCGTCTAGGGGTAATTTCGACTTAAATCCAATATTGTTACCCAAGGACATTTTGCTTATGGCTGCAGCTATACCGCCATATCCCACAGTATAGGCACTTAGAATCTTTCCAGCTTTTACTGCCTCATAAATAGCTTGGTACTTTCTTTTTAAATCTTCAAAATCAGGTACCTTATATTCGTCTTTATTAATTTTGACTAATAATACTTTACTGCCAGATTTCTTGAATTCAGGTGATACTATATTTTTAACATTTTCTGTAGTTACAGCAAAACTAATAAGGGTGGGAGGTACATCCATATTTTCAAAGGTCCCGGACATGCTGTCCTTACCTCCAATGGAAGGTATACGTAATTCTTTTTGTACCCTGTAAGCTCCCAAAAGTGCACTTAAGGGTTTACCCCAACGTTCAGGTTCCTTGTATAACTTCTCAAAATATTCCTGAAAAGTTAGCCGAATATTTTTATAACTACCTCCCATGGCAACAATCTTAGCCACAGAATGTACCACTGCATACATGGCTCCGTGATAGGGACTTTTCTCTGACAAATAAGGATCGAATCCATAGGCCATCATAGAACATGTACTTGTAGTTCCATTTTCTAGAGGAATTTTAGCTACCATTCCTTCTGTAGGAGTAAGCTGTGTCTTGCCACCAAAAGGCATTAAAACAGTGGCTACTCCTGCGGTAGAATCGAATTTTTCTACCATTGCCTTTTGACTGCAAACATTGAGATCTTCCAAGTTTTCCAGCCATTTTTCCCTTAAATTCTCACTCTCTAAATTCCCTTTAAAACTTATTGTTACAGGCTCCTTGACATAGGCTCTTACTTTTTGCCTTACTCCGTTTGTATCCAAGAAGTCTCTGCTTATATCCAATATAGTCTTTCCTCTCCAGGTCATTTTAAGCCTTCGGTTATCTGTTACTTCCGCCACAACTGTAGATTCAAGATTCTCTTCCCGAGCATACTTGTTAAACTTTTCCAAGTCCTCTTTGCTAATAACCACTGCCATTCTTTCCTGAGATTCAGAAAGAGCTAATTCTGTACCATCCAAACCTTCGTACTTTGTAGGTACCAAATCCAAATTTATATTCAGTCCCTCAGCTAATTCTCCTATAGCTACTGACACACCACCAGCTCCAAAATCATTACATTTCTTTATAAGAGTGCTTACTTCTTTTTTTCTGAAAAGTCTCACTATTTTTCTTTCAGTAGGTGCATCGCCTTTTTGTACTTCAGCACCGCTTTTTATAATTGATTCTTCCGAATGCTCTTTAGAGGAACCTGTAGCTCCTCCTACCCCGTCTCTACCAGTTCTTCCTCCTAAAAGAATAACTAAATCTCCTTTTTGAGGAGTTTCCCTTTTAACATTCTCCTTAGGTGCAGCAGCAATTAATGCTCCTACTTCCATCCTCTTTGCAATGTAACCAGGATGGTATATTTCATTTACATAGCCTGTAGCTAAACCTATTTGATTACCATAGGAGCTGTATCCCTCAGCAGCTTCTGTAGAAATCTTTCTTTGAGGAAGTTTTCCCGGCAAAGTATCCTCTATTTTTTGCCTTGGGTCACCACTTCCTGTAATTCTCATTGCCTGGTACACATAGGAACGACCTGATAAGGGATCTCTTATAGCTCCCCCTAAACATGTGGAAGCTCCACCGAAAGGTTCTATTTCCGTAGGATGATTGTGAGTTTCATTTTTAAACATTAACAGCCATTCTTCATTTTTACCATCTACATCCACATCTATAATTATGCTACATGCATTTACTTCTTCAGATATTTCTAAATCGTTCAGCATTCCAACTTTTCTTAATTCTTTTGCATTGATGGTAGCCAAATCCATTAAAGTAACAGGTTTTTCCTTATTAGTATGAACAAATTGCCTGGATTTTAAATATTCTTCAAAAGTTTTCTTTATTTCTTTTGTAATTCTACCTTCTTCAAAATCCACATTTTCTATTATGGTGTTGAATGTAGTATGCCTGCAATGGTCTGACCAATAAGTATCTATTACCTTTATTTCTGTTATAGTAGGGTTTCTTTTTTCCGTATTTTTAAAATACTCCTGACAAAAAAGCAAATCTTCAAAACTCATGGCAAGACCTTCTTTAACTAAGAATTCTTCCAATTGTTTTTCAGATTTGTCTATAAAGCCATCTATTATTTCTACTTCTTCAGGTTCTTGGTATACTTCAACAAGGGTTTCAGGCTTAACTAATGAAGCCTCTCTTGAATCAACAGGATTAATATAGTTTTTCTTAACTTTTTCTAAATCTTCTCCAGAGATTTTTCCTTCAAGAATAATTACTTTGGCATACTTAACCAAGGGTCTTTCTTTACCCGTTACTACCTGTATACACTGGGCAGCAGAATCAGCCCTCTGGTCGTATTGTCCCGGAAGGTATTCAACAGCAAATATATTTCCAGTCAAGTCTATTTCTTCATAAACATTGTCCTGATTTGGTTGTGAGAGAACTTCCTTTACAACTCTTGCAAAATCTTTCTCCTCTACCCCCAACACATCGTATCTATTTAGAATTCTTAAATTGTCCAAATTACTTAGCTGTAAGTTATCGCGGAAATAATCCCTTAAAAGCAATGCTTCTGTGTTAAAGCCCTGCTTTTTTTCCACATAAATTCTTCTTACTACGTTCATAACAACCATCCTTATATGTTATTTGTATAGCTACATAATAGCAAATATGAAACTAGGTGTCAATATAAATCTTATTGTTTTTTTATTATTTGTAATTTTTGTTCGCTATGTTGCGAATGTTATACAGCAATAGATTGTTATCTATCGCTATTTGTTCCCGAATAATAGTAGGGCTCCACTCAACGATAGAAGCAAAAAGGACCCTTCCTCAGAAGAGTCCTTATATATTAAGTTATGCCGTGAGAAAATTCTCTTTCCTCATATTGTCTCGCCACCTCTTGCCCTCTTAATACTCTTAATGCTCCAAGGGCTAGGGCTTCCATTTCATTTTCTCCGGGAAATATTTCAACAGGTGCTATGAAACTGATTCTTTTTACTATCCAGTCCGTAAGCATCCTTGAATGAGCAATTCCCCCAGTCAATACTATTACGTCCACCTTTCCTTCTACTACCGTTGCTAGTTCTCCTATTCCTTTGGCAATCTGATAAGCCATGGCTTCATAGATAATCCTTGCCTCTTGGTTTCCCTTTTCAATCATATCCTCGACTTCTCTTGCATCTATGGTATTTAAGTATGCTCTTAAGCCGCCATTACCCCTTAGTTTTCTATGCATGGTTTTTTTGTCATACTTTCCTGAATAACATAGATTTATTAAATCCCGGCAAGGTACTCTGCCGGCCCTTTCAGGAGAAAAAGGACCTTCATCATCAGAAACCAAATCCACTATTCTTCCCTTTTCATGAACATTTATAGATATTCCACCACCTAAATGGGCTACTATAATATTTAGTTCATTGTATTTCTTACCTCTTTTTCTGGCAGCTTTAATAGCCATAGCCCTGGTATTTAGTACATGGGAAGAACTGGTTCTAGGAATATCAGGCATTCCTGATATTCGTGCAATATCCGTCAGTTCATCAGTCATAACTGAGTCGTAAATATATGAGGGTACCCCTGCTTCCTTTGCTATTTCATAGGCAATGGGAGCTGCTAAGTTTGAAGCATGTTCCATAATAGGGCGGTTTAAAACTCTGTCTATCATTAGTTCATTGATTTCATAGGCTCCAGACTTAACAGGAGGAAGCATACCGCCTCTTGCTACAACTACTGATAAATCCTTAATGTCAAAATTCTTTTCCTTTAAAATTTTTAGCACCAAATCTTTACGCATGTGTAATTGGTCTTCTACATTTTCGAATTTTTCTATTATTTCAAGGGGGTGATCCAGCTTCTCAGTAAATAATTCTTTTTCATTTTCATACAAGGAAACTTTAGTTGAAGTGGAACCCGGGTTAATCACCAGTATTTTGTAAATCATAGATACCTCTTTTTTTTTATGATTTTACTTCCTCATATGCTACACTTTCCACACCTGCACGGAAAGCTTTTATATTCATATCAACAAATTCCTCTTTAACAGAAGCTTTTATAACTTCTTCCCAGTCTATATCCATAAGGTTCATTGATTTTACCAATGCTCCTAAAAGTACAACGTTCATTACTTTAGGATTTCCGATTTCTTCTGCTATATCTCCAGCCTTGATTACTCTAGTTTCAGCTTTTTCCTGAATCATTTCGATTATTCCTTCCGGATATTCAACCTTGCCCATTAAAATAGGGGCGGAAGGTATTTCATAATCATTGATTACAACAATTCCTTCAGGTTTTAAATGATCTAACCATCTCAAGGTTTCCATTGTCTCAAAAGATACGAGGATATCAGCTTCTCCCAAACCTATTATTGGGGAATACACTTTTTCTCCATACCTTACCTGAGTAGAAACACTGCCTCCTCTTTGTGCCATACCGTGTATTTCTGACATCTTTACATCGTATCCTGCTTCAACAAGACCTGTGGACAATATTTTACTCACTAAAATAGTTCCCTGGCCGCCTACACCTACCAATAAAATATTCTTAGTGTTTTTCATATTACTCACCTACCTTTATTGCCTTTACAGGGCATACCTGTAAGCATAGTTCACAACCAACACACTGAACTTTATTAATAGAAGACTTTTTGATAGGTTTAAGGAAATGTATTGCAGGACAACCTGTACTTACACATTTCTTGCAACCGATGCAAAGGTCCTGGTCTACATAACAATATCCTTCAAGAGGTCCAAATTCTTCAAGATCGTACTTTGTATACTTCTTAAGGGCACAGGGATATCTGGAAATTATTACGGAAGGTTCGTCCAGACTGTAAGCCCAATCTAATGCTTCCTTTGTTTCTTTTTGGTTCAAAGGATTTATAGTTCTTACATGTTTTATACCCAATGCCTTTACTATAGGCTCTATTTCAACGATCTTTGCATCTTCTCCCTGAAGGGTGTATCCTGTTCCAGGATTATCCTGATGACCGGTCATAGCGGTGATTCTATTGTCTAAAATACAGGTGATGGTATTTCCATTATTGAAAACCACATCCAGCAAACTTGTCATGCCAGAATGGAAGAAGGTTGAATCTCCTATGGTTGCTACTACTCTTTTCTTGTCATTATTCATTTCAAATACTTTTTTTGCTCCATGAGCCATACTTACACTAGCTCCCATACAAACTACTGTATCCATGGCATTTAAAGGCGGAGCTCCTCCCAAGGTGTAACAACCAATATCTCCCGTAATCATTGTGTCTTTTTTCTTTGACAATTGGTAATAAAAAGCACGGTGAGGACATCCAGCACACAAAGTAGGTGGTCTTCCTGCTACCAGTGATCTATCATATTCAATTGTATCATTCTCAGTACCAAAAATTGCTCTCTTTACAATGTCCGGATTCAATTCCCAGGTAATAGGGATTCTTTCTTTTCCTATACAACTAATTCCTGCCGCTTTTATTTGTTCTTCCATAAAGGGCTCTAATTCTTCAATTACATAGAGAGTTTCAACTTCCTGGGCAAACTTTCTTATTTTTTCGATAGGTAAAGGAAAGGTAAAACCTACTTTAAAATAAGACGCATTTTCACCGAATACTTCTTTTGCATATTGATAGGCTACACCAGCAGAAATAACTCCAATTTTTTTGTCGTTCCATTCAATATAATTTAAGTCCGTTTCGTTAGAAAACTTCCTCAATTCATCTAATTTTTTCTCCACAACCAAGTGTAATTGCTTGGCATTAGCTGGGGAAACGTTATACTTAGGTTGATTTTTTACATAGGGCTTAATGGGGACTTCTTTTCTCTCTCCCTCTTCTACTAAGGATTTACTATGACAAAGCCGTGTAGTCATTCTGATCATAACTAACACGTCGTACTTCTCGCTTATTTCCATGGCCTTAATAACCATGTCCTTACATTCTTGTGAATTGCTGGGCTCTAACATGGCTACTTTTGCCATTTTAGCATAATATCTGTTATCTTGTTCATTTTGTGAAGAGTGTAAGCCCGGGTCATCAGCACTTATTAGAACCATTCCTCCATTAACTCCCGTATAACCCATTGTAAAGAATGGATCTGCTGCAACATTAAGGCCTACGTGTTTCATTGCCGCTAAGGTTCTGGCTCCCGCATAACATGCACCTACAGCTGATTCTACAGCTACCTTCTCATTAGGAGCCCATTCTGCAATAATTTCTTTGAAACGGGCAATGTTTTCTAATATTTCTGTGCTGGGTGTGCCTGGATATGCAGCAGCATAATGAATGCCTGCTTCAAAAGCACCCCTGGCAATTGCTTCATTGCCTGTCATTAACTTTTTCATTATTATCCTCCCTCTTTAATTAATATGAATGATAATTCTCTTACCACTGACTTACTTGAATTTAATCACCCCACATATCAATATTTCGCTCTATATCCAAGGTTGTCCCCCCTAAGTGTCCTAAATTAAGCATTAAAGATTACCCTTAATAATTATATTTCCCTGCATAATAAGTATGACAAATAATACCTTCTGTGTCAATGGAATAATTTTAAAATAGTCCCTACTAAAAGGCTATAAAAAATCCTTTTATATCCAAAAACTTTGTTTACACATAAATAAAAAGGTGTCTTTCCTATAGAAAACACCTTAATATCCCTGCAGCAATAACTTAATTTTCCATTTGTCTTGATAAAAATATACTTGCTGTTCTTATTAATTTTTCTTCAACCTCAGTCATCTTTGAGCCTTTTTCCTTGGATAAAAGCATAACTGCACCTATGGGATCACCATGTACGATTATGGGTGAAATTATCTGGCTAACATAATTATCTGGATTAAACTCATTTGCCGTAATTCTGATTGGTTTTGTAGTTGCATTGGTAATATATATTTCTCTGTTTTCAATGATTTTTTCAAGTTCGGGACTTAACCTTTTTTCCGAATAGTCCTTTTTCGAACTTCCTGAAACAGCTATTACGCCATCTCTATCAGTAATTATAGCAATATGCCTGGTAGTTTCAAACAATGATTCCACATACTCACCTGCGAATTCAGTTAATTCACCTATAGGAGAATATTTCTTTAAAATAATTTCTCCTTCCCTATCAGTAAATATTTCTAAAGGATCCCCTTCTCTGATTCTTAGGGTTCTTCTAATTTCTTTAGGAATAACAACTCTGCCTAAATCATCAATTCTTCTGACAATTCCTGTTGCTTTCATTACTTATGTTCCTCCAATTGCATTTTTATAGTTTAATGACATTTCTTTTAATATTTTCTATTATTTACACTTTAATAGATTTTATCCTTAATTGTTTTCGGATATATATGGAAATATCATTATGGTTGTAGATTACTGTTTAGTAAACCATACATATTATATAGGAAGATATTATAATAAGCAACAATTTTTTACTAAAATTAACAATTATTTACCTTTTAACTATTTCTGCCTCTTTTTCTAATTTTTCCAAAAGTTCTTCATACTTATAGGTTTTATAATATTCTGTTAGAATATCCTTTTCTGTTTCAACGGTTTTTTCTTCATTAACAATCTTGTCTGTTACTTTAATAATATGGTAACCGAAATCTGACTTAACTGGCTGACTTACTTCTCCTACTTCCATTGAAAAGGCAGCTTCTGAAAAAGGCTGAACCATTTTTGCATAGTTAAAGTAATCTAAGTCTCCTCCATTTGCTCCGCTTACCGTATCTATAGACAATTCCTTAGCTACTTCTGCAAAGTCTTCACCATTATTGATTCTTTCCAAAGCTTTTAAAGCTTCTTCTTCCGTATTAAGAAGAATATGGCTTGCCCTGACTTGAACGTTCATTTTCAGGTCATTAAATAATGTTTTTAGTTCCTCCTCTGTAGGAACCAAACTTTCTATCTTTGATAATACATAATGATTTACCATTATATCATAGGATAATTCTTTCTTAATAGATTCTTCTGTCATACCGCTTTGTTGTAAATAATTTTCGTAATCTTGATCGCTTTGGAAAAACACTTTAAAATTATCTAATTGGGCCTGTACTTCTTCTTCTGTAGCAGTTATTCCCTCTTTTTCTGCAGCATCAAGAAGAAGGAGCCTGTATGTCATTGTATCCATTACATAGTCTTCATAATACTCTCTGTAGGTTAACCCCGGTCTTGCTTCTGATTCCCATGCTTCTTCTCCGTATTGATACTCTACATAGTCTTTGTAGTAGGCTAAAGCCTTATCGTATTCTTCCTTTGAAATTATTTTGCCATTTACTGTAGCTAAAATATCTTCTTCATTTACATCCCCATGGTCTGCATCTTCTTTTGAACAAGCGGTAATAGTTAATAATACGCATAATAAAATTAAAAATAATGATTTTTTTTGTTTATTCATTCTTTTCCTCCACAGCAGATTTCTGCTTAAAATTATTTAATGTTTCTAAAAAATCTTCCAATTCCTTGAGTATTTTTACTTGCTCAAGAGAATTTAATTTATACTTAATGATAGGTTCCTTTGTTCCTACAAAACTTACTTTCTCATGGTAGTTTTTAACAAGGAAAGCTATCATTTCCTGACTGAGATTTTTCCCGTCGTTAATTTCAATATTCAGTATATTTCCTGTTTGAGTAATAGTTTTAATATATAGCTTTTTACTTAATGACTTAATATAAGATATTCTCATCAAATTATCCACTTGTTCAGGTGGATCGCCGAATCTGTCTATAATCTCCTCTGTAACATCCCTAATATCATCTTTATTTTCTGCAGAAGCAATTTTTTTGTAGATTTCTATTTTTTGTTCTTCATTTTCTATATAAGTAGAAGGAATATATCCATCCACATTTAAATCTACTGTAGTTTCAATTTCTTCTTCCTGGATTTTTCCCTGAAGGTTTTTCACTGCCCTGTCTAAGAATTTCACATATAAATCATAACCTATAGCTATCATATGACCATGTTGCTCAGGTCCTAATATATTGCCACAACCCCTTAATTCTAAGTCACGCATGGCTATTTTAAACCCTGAACCAAATTCTGTAAATTCTTTTATCGCTTTAAGTCTTTTTTCTGCTATCTCTGACAGCATCTTGTCTTTTTCATAAGTTAAGTAGGCGTAGGCAACCTTGTTGGACCTGCCTATTCTTCCTCTTAGCTGGTAGAGCTGGGAAAGACCTAAATGGTCAGCATTATCGATAATTAATGTATTAACATTAGGTATGTCCATACCTGTTTCAATTATGGTAGTACATACTAATATATCATATTCTTTATTAACAAATTGAAGCATTATATTTTCAAGATGTCGCTCGCTCATCTGTCCATGGGCGACGGCAATGCGGGCTTCTGGTAAAAGCTTCTGCAGTTTGGCTGCAGTACTGTCTATATCCACTACTCTGTTATGAACGTAGTAAACCTGCCCCCTTCTTTGAATTTCCTTTTCTATAGCATCTTTTATCAAACCTTCATTATACTCAATAACATAGGTTTGAACAGGTAGTCTGTCTCCTGGGGGTTCGGATATAATACTCATATCTCTTATGCCTATCATTGACATATGAAGAGTTCGTGGAATGGGAGTGGCTGAAAGGGTTAAAACATCAATACTTGATTTGAGCTGTTTTATAATCTCCTTATGTTTTACACCAAATCTTTGCTCTTCATCTATTATTAAAAGACCTAAATCTTTAAATTTTAACTCCTTGGATAAAAGTTTATGAGTTCCTACTACTATATCAATTAATCCCTTATTTAAATCATTAATAATTTTTTTCTGTTGGTAAGGAGTTCTGAATCGGCTTAACATTTCAATTTTAATAGGGTAGCCTCGGAATCGATCCTTAATATTGGTATAATGTTGCTGAGCCAATATTGTTGTAGGTACTAAAATAGCCACCTGCTTTGAATCCATAACCGCTTTAAAAGCAGCCCTCATGGCTACTTCAGTTTTCCCAAAGCCTACATCCCCGCACAGGAGTCTGTCCATACAAATAGGCTTTTCCATATCTCTTTTTATTTCTTCTATACAGCGGAGCTGGTCATCTGTTTCTTCAAAAGGAAATTTATATTCAAATTCTTTCTGCCATTCCGTATCTTTTGAAAAAGCAAATCCCTTTACTACTTTTCTTTCTGCATATAGCTTTATTAATTCACTGGCCATATTCTCTATGGCAGCTCTCGTACGCTCCTTAGTCTTGGTCCACTCTGTTCCTCCCATTTTATTAAGCTTAGGTTTTTCTGAGTCTGAACCAATATATTTTTGTATAAGGGACATTTGGTCAACAGGAACATACAGCTTATCTTCCGCCTTGTACTTAATGCATAAGTAATCCTTTATAACATTTTGTACTTCGATTTTTTCAATACCTATATATTGACCTATACCATGGTGTTCATGTACTACGTAATCGCCTACTTTTAAATCAGTGAAAACATCAATTACTGCGCCCTTAGGCTTCTTTTTCTTCTTAGCTTTATGTCTTACTGTTCCGAAAACTTCATTTTCCGTAAGAATTAGAATTTTATTTTCGTAGTATTCAAATCCTTTTTTTAATTCCCCCGGGCTAATTACCACTTGTCCGCTTTCTGTAACATTGGCATCCTTAGACAAGGAGGCACTGCATTCATAATCATTTAATATTTTATGAAGTTTTTGGCAACTCTCATAACTGCTTAGAATTATGTTTACTTTATATCCTTTATATTTCAAACGATTTAAGTCTTTTGACAATTCCTCCATCTTACCATAGTAAGAAGGAGCTTCCTTAAATGGCATATGAAGAGTTTCTTCTGCAATAATTTTTTTGTTTTTGCCGTTTATAGATATAAAGGGTCTTTTGGAAATTTCATATAGTAAATCTTCTTCCCTTAAATAAACATCACTTTGTTTGGAAAAAATTTCACCCTTCTCAAACAACTCACCAAATTTTAATTGGAAACTTTCATTAAATATTTTTACTTCTTCGAAAATTCTTTCTGGCTCGTCTAAAATCAGTATAAAATCATCATCAAAATAATTCAGAATACTGGAAAAGGATTCCTTGACAAAAGGCACTAATAAATCGGCATTTTCGATACTCATGCCGCTCATTAATTTATCCTCATAACTTTTATACAAAGTTTTAAGTTTTTTTGCAACTTCTATTTCATCCTTATTAAGACGTTTTCTATATTCCTTTTCTATTTCTGATAAAATTGTCTTTATTTCTTCCTTTTCAAACAAGATATCGCTGCATGGTACAATTTTAACAGATTTGGTATTTTTCACCGAACGCTGAGTTTTTAAATCAATGAGTCTTATGGAGTCAATTTCATCTCCAAAAAATTCAACTCTGCAGGGCTCAGTTTCAGAAGGAGAAAATATATCAATTATTCCTCCTCTTACGGAAAACTGTCCCACACCCTCAATTGCATCCACTCTTTCATATTTTAGCTTGATGAGATTACTTCTTAGTTCATTTAAGTCATATTCTTTACCATACTCTAATATTATAGTATTTTCCTTAAATCTATCTTTAGACATAACCCTTGTCATAATAGAATTTATGGAAGAAGTAATGATTGTCTTTTTAGAACTTATTATTTTATCCAATAAATTTACTCTTTTATAAAAGACATCCTTACTTAGAGCGTCCACATTGTATAAAATAAATTCCTTTGGATACAATCGGCCCGCCTCTGTATAGGATTTTATTATTTCTTCGTATTTTTTTGATTTTCCTTCATTGGAAGTGAGTATCAGTATTTTTTTTGATATATCTAACAAATTGCACGCAAAATAAGCCAATCCTTCTTCATTGATTCCCTGAATCAGCTGGCTTTTTCTTTTTCTATAATTTTCCAGAACCTTATTAAATTTTTCAGTCCTTTGAAATTGATTAAACAAAACTTTGTTCATAGACCTTCCTTTATGCAATGACTATTTTTCGTCACTTGTTTTTATGTTAAATTTTTGCATTGCACTGTCAATATTAGTTTCAATTACTTCAATCACGGCCTCTGCCGCCTTCTCAATAATGGATAAAATTTCATCTCTCTCCGATGAGGAAAATTTTTGTAATACGTAATCAGCTAAATCCATGTTGTCATTTCTGCCTATACCCACCCTTATACGGGGAAATTCTTCACTTCCTATACTTTTTATAATAGATTTCATCCCGTTATGGGTACCAGAACTTCCCTTTTGTCTTATTCTTAATGTACCCAAGGGTATATCAATATCGTCATAAATAACTATTAGTTTATCTATTGGTATTTTATAAAAGTTCATTATTTCAGATACTGCAATTCCGCTTCTATTCATATAAGTTACAGGCTTTACAAGCAAAACTTTTTCTCCGTTTATGAATGTTTCTCCATAAACGGAGTTAAATTTCAGTTTATTAAGCTTTACATTTAGCCTTTCCGCTAACAATTCAACAACTTCATAGCCTGCATTATGTCTAGTACCTGCATATTCCTTTCCTGGATTACCAAGTCCTACAATTAAATACATAGCAACCTCTAATCTTTGTTTTTAAATCCTTTCTTATTTACCTGCCTTGCTCGGGCAATTGCCAAACTACCTTGTTCCACATTTTCTGTTATGGTAGATCCGGCAGCTACAAAGCCTTCTTCCTCCACTATAACAGGTGCAACTAAGTTTGCGTTACTTCCTATGAAAGCTCCATCCTTAACAATGGTTTTATGTTTGTTTTTACCGTCATAATTTACAAACACAACACCACAACCGATATTTACATTTTTACCTATTTCCGCATCTCCTATGTATGCCAAATGAGATGATTTTGAATTATCTCCTATAGTGGATTTTTTTACTTCAACAAAATCTCCTATCTTTACCTTTTTTCCTATTTTACTACCAGGCCTTAAATTTGCGAAAGGTCCCACACTAGTTCCCTCATCAACAAATGATTCCACTACCTTGGAGCTTTCCACCGTTACATTATCTCTTATTACAGAATTAATTATACGGGTATTGGGTCCTATTGTACAGTTACATCCAATTACTGTACCTTCTTCCAAGTATGTGTTAGGATAAATAACTGTATCTCTGCCAATAGTAACGGAATCATCAATGTAAGTGTGGGAAGGATCAATTATTGTAACACCTGAGTACATGTGTTTTTGGTTTATTCTGTTTCGCATAATTTCAGTTACTTCTGCTAATTGTACTCTGTCGTTTACCGCTTTAACTTCATTTTCATCTTCAATAATATAACCACCAATTTTAAACCCTTCATGGTTTAAGACTTTTATTGTATCCGTTAAATAATATTCCCCCTGGGAATTATCAGTAGTTATTTTGCTTAAAGCATATTTAAGCAGGTTACCTTTAAAGCAAAAGATTCCTGTATTAATTTCATTTATATTCTTTATTTCTTCACTAGCATCCTTTTCTTCTACAATTTTATCAAGAGAATTATCTTCCTTTCTTATTATCCTTCCGTATCCCTTGGGGTTATTTAAATAGGCTGTCATAACTGTAGCTCCCCAATTGTTCTTCTTATGATAATTTAAAAATTCCATAAGCGTTTCTTTTCTTATTAAGGGGCCATCTCCACAGAGAATTAGCACAGTATCTTCATCATTTATGTACTTTTCTGCAACCATTACTGCATAGCCTGTACCATAGGGAACACCTTCACCTATAGGCTGCTCTACAGTTATAACATTCATGTCTTTAATATTCTGTCCAACTTTTTCTTTTCCATGACCTAGTACCACAACATTTTTTTCAATACCTGAATTTATGGAAGCTTCAATTATATATCTTATCATTTCTTTCCCGCAAACCTTGTGCAAAGTTTTCGGAATGTCTGATTTCATTCTCGTACCTTCGCCGGCTGCCAGAATAATTGACATATTCATAAAATTTCTCCTTAATTGTAATACTGAGTAATTATATATCATATTATTCAGTAAGTCAAAAAAATTTCATTGTCTGAACACAATAAAAGGGTCTTAATAAGACCCGAGCACTGGTGATGCAAATCATCAGTTGATTTACAGAAGAGCGGCTTCTTCCATTTTATCACTTTCTTCCATAAGCTTTTCTTCATATGCTTTAAATACAGCTTCAGAAACAAGGCTTCTCGTTTCAGAATTGATGGGATGGGCTATATCCTTAAACTCGCCATCCGGCATCTTTCTACTGGGCATAGCGATAAACAAACCTTCTTGACCTTCAATTATTTTAATATCATGTACTACGAAACAATCATCAAAGGTGACGGAAACGATTGCCTTCATCTTGCCCTCTGTGTTAATTTTCCTTACCCTAACATCTGATATTTTCATGTTGTCACCACCTTCCCCCTAAAAATTATGTCCAGTGAAAACATTATACTATATTTAGGCAAAAAATGCAAAAAAACATTTTCACATTTCAGTCAAAATATATGAAATTATTTTAACAATTTGGAATTTGGCTGAATTTCAATAATACCATCCTTCATATTGATATTGTTCAGTACCAACAGAGATATATAATCATCAACTAACTTTTTTTCCGGCTCTTTAGTTTCTATTACCACAGCAGTTCCAACCACATGGGCATTAAATTCTCTCATCATGTCTGCCATGCCCTTACAGGTTCCTCCTCCTTTCATAAAATCATCAACTATAAGGACCCTCGAGTTTTCTTTTAAAGATCTTCGTGATAAGGACATAGTCTGAATATTATTAGATGAACCGGAAACGTAGTTAATACTAACGGTGGCCCCTTCAGTAATCTTATTGTTTTTTCTGATAACTGCCACAGGTACATTTAATTGTTGACCAGTCATGATGGATACAGGAATACCCTTAGTTTCAACCGTCACTACATAATCGATCTCTACATGATTGAATTCCGAAGCTATAACCTTTGCAATATTAGAAACAATACTTGGGTTATTGAATATATCTGTCATATAAATAAATCCACCAGGTAAAATTCTGTTTTTTTGAGAAAAAAGGTCACATAAATCGGAAAGTATTTGATTTTTTTCTTCGACGCTTAATACGGGTATGTAAACAGCTCCTCCCGTTGCCCCTGAAATAGTTTCTATTTTACCAAATCCCAATTCTGATACCAGTTTTTTTACTATTGCCATATCTTCGCTTATGGTAGATTTTGCCGCATTGAAAATTTCACAAAAATAATTATATGAGAATACGTAGTTAGGTTTCTCCGTAAAAATTTTCATCAATGCTCCGATTCTTTGGTTTCTTTTATACTTTTTCATAATATCTCCGACGAATCTTTTTTTACAATTATATAATAAACGTTCGTATAATTCAAGTAGTTTTAAAATATTATTAAAGACAGCTTATGGCTGTCTTTAAGCAGAATTTTCAGCATAAATCTAAATAATTGACTCCGTCTTCAGGAAGGATTATTTTAATGCTGCCGTCTTCCTGCCTTCCTGTCAGAAAGAGGGTATAATGCATCTTGGGTGCAAAATCCATTTTCGACTCTAAAATACTATTCCCATCTAATGTTTTGAAAATCAGCTGGTATTTCCTTGAAGGTAGTGCCACATTACAGGATGCATTTCCATACTTAAGACAGTCAAAAATAACTGTTCCATCTGAGGTACTTACAAGGACTTCCGGAGTATCCACAGACAAGTTAGCTATTCTAAGGGCTGACATATTTCCTGTCATATGTTTTTCTTTTTCTTCAGGAACCATTAACAAGCAAATATCTTTAAAGTCTTTGTCATCTGCTGAAATAACCCCTGTGTATACCAGGTTGTTATCAATATCTATTTCCGACTCAAACAACACCTCATTTTCTCCCGACTTATAGATTAAAACATGGTATGAACCGGGAGCCAATTTTATGTACTTGGTAAATTCACCCATGTTTAAATCTTCTGCCATTATTATTTCATTAACCTGAACATCCAAAGGTACATCGAAAGTATTCAGCACTCTTAAATAAGATTTCTTACAAAAACAACTCTGCATCATCGGATTATAACCCATATAACCGTCATAACCCCAATATCCAAAATAATATGGATATGTATTGTAATATTTATTTATTGGAAACATCTTTTCACCCCTCTTTTATTATATGATAAGAATGGTGAAAAGTTCAGTATCTGTCTGTTCTATTTAAACTGCCTCCCTCAAGGAGCCATAATTTCTTCTATTGTAAATACTAAGTATTTCTTTCTCAGTTATTTCTCCCTTTCTTACATCAAGTATTATTTCTCCCCTGTCAAGCATTACTATTCTGTCGGAATATTTTACTGCATCCCTTACATTGTGAGATATCATCATAGTTGTAATCTTTTGGGTTTTTATTAGTTCCAAGGTTTTTTCCATTACTAACTTAGATGTTTTCGGGTCAAGAGCTGCCGTATGTTCATCTAACAGTAATAAGTCCGGTTTTTTCATAGTGGCCATTAGGAGGGACAGGGACTGTCTCTGACCTCCTGACAGGTATTTTACTTCTGTGTTTAATTTGTCTTCTAATCCTAAGTCTAAGGTTTTTAATATTTCTTTGTATTCTTCTATTTTATTTTTTCTTATTAATTTTCTTAAAGTGAATTTTTCGCATTTTTTATCGGACAGACTTATATTTTCCAATATGGTTAATGAAGGCGATACTCCTGCGGAAGGGTTTTGGTGTACTCTTCCTATATAGCGGGCTCTTTCGTTTTCTTTTAAATTATTTATATTTTTTCCTTTTAAGGTTATTGTTCCTTTTTCATGGGTAAGAGCTCCGCTTATTATGTTAAACAGGGTACTCTTCCCACAGCCATTGGCTCCCAATATCCCTGTACATTCACCTTCTTTTATCTGTAGGTTAAAGTTATTGAAAATATTTAATTCATATTCTGTTCCCATATTAAATGTCTTTGATAAGTTCTCTATTATTAACATCTTGCTCCCTCCAATGAATTTTTCTTTGTTTTCCTTAGTTTTACGGGACTAAAGGTGTTGTAGCTTAAAAATACTATTACTATTATGGCGTTTATTGCCTTTAAGTCTGTAGGGGCAAGACCTAAGTCTATAGCCACCGCCCCGATAAATTTGTATATTAAGGCTCCTATTATTGCTCTGGTGGTAAGTTTCAGCAGCCGGTTATTTCTTAATATTGTGTCTCCCACTATTATTGATGCGATTGCCACAACTATTATGGATGTTCCCATATTTATATCGGAAAAACCCTGGTACTGGGCCATTAAGGCTCCGCTTAAACTTACGAGACCGTTTGAAAGCATCAGTCCTATCATCTTGTACTTGTTTGAATTTTCTCCCAAGGA
>DURT01000033.1 GCA_012843025.1 Tissierellia bacterium
ACTTTTACATTAAGGGGTATAGGCTGGGGCTTAAGGGTTACCGTAGGTATGAAGCGGCTTTGTTCCCCTATATTTTCCACTACTGCTTCCTTGTACTTCAATGCTTTTTTAAGACTTCCCCAGGCATAGGGGTCCATAAGCAAATCCTTTGCCTGGAGAATAAGATATCCTCCATTAGCTTTGTGGATGGCTCCTGGCTTTATCATGGTGAAATCTGTCATGGTAGTCATCATGTGAGATTTATATTCTATCTTACCGAATAAATTGTAGTAATAAGGGCTGTTTTCGATTATGACGGGGGCTCCCTTAGTATTTTCATTGTTTACAAAAAGATTTACCTTGTATCTTGTAAAAGGGTCCTTGCTGTCCTTGGCCGAAGCAGCTTTTTCAAATAAGTTTTTGTCTTCTCCCTCCAAGTAATCTGAATCGTTCTGGAGTCTATTAACTATATCTTCGTTGAGGCTGTGGCGGACACTGCTGAATATTTCGTGGTTTTCGGCAGCATCTTTCAGTACCTTGTCTAAGTAGTCAAGAATTTCTGGGATGTCCTTATATTTTTCTTTCAATTGTTCAATATAGGGTTCTGCAGCTTCTCTTGCTGTCTGCTTTTCAATTTCCACCGCTTGTTCTTCTGCAAGCCTTTGTATCATTTGACCCTCTCTTATTCTATTATCTATTTCCTTGGCTAATATATTTCTTTTTTCATCTATTTTTTCCCGTTCTTCCTCTGAAAGTTTATTGAATTCTTCTGGAGTAATATGTCTGTCTTCAACCATGGGTATGAGCAGAACTCTTCCCCCTGCCTGCTGGATGCCAAATCCAGCATCCCTTGCTAATTTGTCTATATCTCTTAATATTTCTGTCATTTTTTTATTCATTTTTTGAAGGATGTTATCTTTTTGCTGCTGGAAGTTGCTGCCTTCAAAGGCTTTGGGAATATATACTACAAGGTTGGTAATAAGTTTTTCCATATCTTTTTGAAATACTTTACCCTGGCCGGCAGGTAGAGAAATAGCTAGGGGTTTATCCCATTCGCTAAAGTTGTTTATATAACACCAGTCATTGGGAACTTCCTTATTGGAAGCTATTTGCGAAACTACGGTTTGGGTATAGGTGGTCTTGCCTGTTCCCTGAGGCCCTAAAACAAAAATATTGTAGCCGGGGGCTTCCATGGCTAAACCGAACTCCATGGATTTAACTGCCCTGTCCTGTCCAATTACTCCTTTTAGTACACTGGCGTCTTTGGAAGTTTGGCAGAAGTTTAAATCTTCACTGACGCTGCAAATTTTTCTCAGTTTATCCACAGGTACTTTGAATTTTTCAGGATTATTTCTGACAATATGCATAGTATCCTCCTTCAATTATTATAGTATAAATATACCCCTGTAGTTATTAGCTAAACTATTCCTAGGTATATAATTAGAAATATGAGCAGAGCCCCCATATAATGAACAAAAAGATGAGATTCTTCAACAGACTGACTGTAATAGAAGAATCTCATCTTATGGTGGTGTTATTATTTATAATACTTGTAAGGAAGGTGTAATCTATATTAGATTTCTTTCAACTATTTGTTTTACTACAAAGGTTGCCACATGGTTTGCATAGCTTCCTGCGCCGAATCCAGCATCATATCCTAATTCTTGTGCTAATTCATGGGAAATACGAGGACCGCCGCAAACTAATATTACTTTGTCTCTTAATCCTTCTGCTTCAAGCATTTCAACCAATTGGGTAAGGTTAGCAATATGGACATCCTTTTGGGTAACTACCTGGGATACCAATATTGCATCTGCCTTTGTTTCAATGGCTTTTGCAATAAGTTCCTCGTTGGGAACCTGGCTTCCCATGTTAATAGCTTCAATTCCCTTGTAACGTTCAAGTCCAAAGTTTCCATCAAAGCCTTTCATGTTCATTATGGCGTCTATTCCAACAGTGTGGGCGTCAGTTCCTGTACATGCTCCCACAATAACTACATTTCTCTTGATATTTTCCTCGATATATTGTTCCACTTCTTCTCTGTCCATGAATTCCATATCTACTTTTGGAACTTCTATAGCTGTATAATCAACTGTATGGGTGCATTTTCCATACACTATAAAGTAGGTATAACCCACTCCCAAGTCTTTAGCATATACAACTGCAGGGTCATCAAAGCCCATTTTTGCAGCTAACTGTCTTGCTGCTTCTTTTGCTTCATCACCGTAGGGTACTGGCAAAGTGAAACTCATTTGAACCATACCGTCATTTAATGTATCGCCATAGGGTTTTACTTTCGTTAAATCTACCTTTTGGATATTTTCCATTATCTTGCACCCCCTAACATTAAATCGATAAACGGGTTAAAGTATTTTTCATCCTTTTCTACAACGCCTTCTAAGCCTTTTCCACCAGTGAAGCTTCTCTTAACTCCACCGAATTTACCTTTTTCAATAGTGTTGAATATTCCTTCTTTTTCTATATCTCTTAAAAGTTCTTCGGCTTTTGTCAATACTTCCTGGGCTCTTTTCTGGATTATACCGTCTTTCTTAAATTCCACTTCATCACCTATGCTGCGTACATTGTTGAATATATATTGGGCGTTTTCAATTGACAGCATTCTGTCCTGAAGGTGAGGAGTATGGATTGCTTCTGTAGGCATACCCAATAGTTGTATTCCCTGGTTAGTCCATATGGAAACCAAGTTAAACATGGCATCCTGTAAGTGACCTCTAAATATATTTCCTGTCATATACTTTGTAGGAGGCATGTATTTAAGAGGTGCCTTGGGGAATATTTCTCTTGCCATTTGAGCTTGTGCCAATTCATATAAAAATCCGTTTTCCAACATAGGATCCATCTCAAAGGCATGACCTAAGCCCATTTGTTCTTCTGGAAGTCCTGCTTTTAATGCAAATTGTTCGTTGATGAACTGGGATGCAAGTACTGTATGGGCTTCTTCGTAGGCATCTGCAGTAGTAAGGTAGTTGTCTTCTCCCGTATTGATAATAACTCCTGCAAATCCATTAATAATTCTTGAGAAGTACTGGTCAACAAAAGTTCTCTGCATGTTGATGTCCCTGAATAGAATTCCATAAAGAGCATCGTTAAGCATTACATCCAGCCTTTCCATTGCTCCCATGGCTGCTATTTCTGGCATGCATAGTCCGGAACAGTAGTTGCAAAGACGAATGTATCTTCCTACTTCTTCTCCCACTTCATCGAGAGCCTTACGCATTATTCTGAAGTTTTCCTGGGTCGCATAAGTTCCACCAAAGCCTTCTGTAGTGGGGCCATAAGGTACATAGTCTAACAAACTTTGTCCCGTAGTTCTTATAACTGCTATAATATCTGCACCTTGTTTTGCTGCTGCCTGGGCTTGCAGAACGTCTTCGTATATATTACCTGTTGCAACTATAACGTATAGGTAGGGTTTTTTTCCTTCTCCTAGTGTTCTTAAATATTCGTCTCTTCTATTTCGGTTGTTTTTAATTCTTTCCACCATTTCCTCTGCAGTTTTATATACTGCTTCCAGTATTTTATCTTCTGAGGCAATGGGGAGCTTTGTGATTTCAATTTCTCCAGAGCTTACTTTTTCCGCAATTTCCTGTGGAGTCTTTCCCGTATTAACCATTGCATTTCCAATCCAGAAGGCTGCGCCCTTGGATAGTCCTCCACCTTCCTTGATGGCATCTATTAACACATTGGGAAGGGGTTTATCTATTTCATCCACACCATCAACACCCATGAGTCGGGCAATAGTTCTTTCAACTGCCACAGTAGTGTTTTTGTCAATGAATTTCTGAACGTCTTCTGCAATGTTTTTAGCTGCTGAGCGGGCACTGTCAATTAACTCAGGATTTAAGTTTAATTTGCTTTTCATGTATCCTCCTTTCAATTTGGAACAAGGTCCCCTGCTTTTACAAGTATCTTTCTGCATCTTCTATAATTTCTTCATGAATGCCTGCCATCTTGGCTATTTTCAGTGCATCTTTTGGAATGTCACTGCTGTACTTCACTTCTATAAGTCTATAATCCATGTATTTTTGCACTTGGTCTATACTGCTTATTTCAATTGTCCTGTCGTCAGGAATTTTAAGTCCTTTTACCTGTAAATTTTGAACATCTTCATCATTTGCCACATTGTCGTAGTGGGTGGTCAGTACAGTAATACAATCTTTCTTTTTAAGATAATTCACTACTGCCTTTGTAATTGCATAACCTTCCTTGGGATTGGTTCCTCCAGCCAATTCATCGATTAAAATGAGACATCTCTGGGAAGAATTATTGATGGCTTCCTTTAAATTTACTATTTCCGCCCCAAAGGTACTAAGTCCCTTTTCTATAGACTGGTCATCTCCCACTGAAATATAAATGTGCTCAAAAAGACATAGTCTTGCATACTCACAGGGTACAAACATGCCAAAAGAAGCCATTGCAGCAATTTGCCCTATCATCCGAAGGGACACGGTCTTTCCTCCCATGTTTGCCCCTGTTATGCAAACTACATTTTTATTAAGGCTTACATCAATAGGTACATATTCAATTTGTTTTTCTTTTAAGGTTTCTTCTAATTTAAGATTTCTGCCGCCTTTTACGGTTATTACTAGGTCTCCTGTTATTTCCGGCTCTACAGATTTAGTTTTTTGAGCAAAATTTGACTTAGCTATAATATAGTCTATTTCACCTATAACTGAGGTGTTTTTTAATAAAATGTGGCTGTGAGCTTTTATTTCCTCGGAAATATTTTGTCGAATTTTATATTCTTCTTCCTCTTCTTCCAAGGTTAATTTCTCGAAAGTTTTTTCTAAGTTATCAATTTCATGGCTATTTCTTATTTTATAAATAATGTTTAAGTAGTTCTCACCAGCCACTCTTAAATTATTGTCCTTATTAAGCTCTTCAATTTTTTCTTTCTCTGATTTGCTGATTATTGCTTCATCTTTTAAATTTAGTTTTATATTGTGCTTCTTTTGAATTTCTTCTTTTATTTCTTTCTTTAATATCCTTATATTTTTTTCTGTAAGTCTTTTCTCTTTGCGGATTTCTTTCAGTCGCTTTGAATATTCATCGTAAATATAAAATGTATTTAGCTTTTCTCCGGCAGGGTCTAATAGTTCATAGAGGTGTGGCAGGGGTGTTAATTGTGGAAGCTTTAAATTTTCAACGGATATACTTCTTAAGACTTTATTCATCTTTTCTACTAAAATTAGGAAGTTCTTTATTTCGAATAATTCTACTTCATCTAGTACCTGGTTGTTTTCAGCCCGATCAATAGTTTCAGAAATATTTTTCACATGTCTTAATATGTCGATAATTTCACGCCTTTGCCTGAGTTCAATAAATGCCCTTACTTTACTGAACTCTTCTCTTAGGTCTGCCTCCTGACCTTTTTTGAAAGGCTTTGCTTCCATCTTTGCCTTAATTCCGTATTCCGTTATAGGTCTTACTTCATTAAAAATATAGTCGAAATTTATATTTTTAATTGTGTTTTCTGTCATAAAGTTTTTCATTATTCACCGCCCGATACCACATCTAATATTTTTATCCCAGGCAGAATTTTTTCCATTCTGTCTTTTAAAGTGTCACTGTCAAAGAAATATCCTGCCGGAGATATGGGATTTAAAGTTACTGCCAAGACGTTGATCCTGTTCATAGTTTCAACTTTAAGTCCCTTTCGTTTCAATTCGTTCCATACATTAATATCAGTAAATATTTTTGTTCCGTCCTCTATTATTAATTTAATGCCTCTTAAATATTTATTATCCTTTAAATCTTTAAGAAAGGAGGAAGTAATGGCACCTTTTACAAATACGTGGGTTGTTTCTTCATCTATAAGTGTATTTATTTTTTTGCCGCCCATAATATTGGTTTTAATATTAGGAACAATGATACTGCCATCTTCTTTGAGGATGCAAGTTTTGTCTGTTTTTTCAAAGATTTCTTTTACAGGAGCATCTACTTCTTTAAGTGTATAACATTCCACTGTATGGGCAGTTTTTTCCAATACTTTTTTAATATCTCTGCTTAATACAGCTCCTGTTGCAATAATACAGGCATCAGTTATAACTGGTGATGAAACTGCTTTTCTGTCTATGGCTCCATCTATAAAGACTGTTTCTGCTCCGTAATGTTTCAGGCGGCCTGCAACATACTTCATATCTGTCCCACTAACAGGCCCGGCTATCTGTATATAGCCTCCCTGTCTTACCCTTACTATTATTACTTCTCCCATGGCGGTAGTTATCCCTGTAGTTTCCAGTATTTCTGTCTTCGCCTTTGATAGAAGAAGGGCTTTTTTTGCTGTTGCCACATACATTCCTTCTGTTACAAAAATGGGGGGTTTTTCTGTCTGGGTCACTAAGTCTGTACTTTCTCCGTCCCGCCCTGTAGATGTTATACCTATTCTTAGATTAAAATTAAATGCCTCTTCTATGAGATAATTGAGAGTAACAGTCTTACCTGCATTTTTTGCAAGACCAATTATTGATATTGTTTCATAATTATTATGTTTAATAGTCTCAATTAATCTCATAAAAGCCCTCTTTCATTTACATTTCTGGAAAATTTGGGGACATTCTCTGATCTTAGAGCTGTCCCCATTCATTGAAAAATGAGGAAAGTAATCTATTTCTTTGTTCTTTCTCTTCTTGCTAATTTTGTAGGTTCTAATGCTAAGTCTTCTCCTTGCAATAGTCCTGCAACTCCTGTTAACGGATCTTTCTTCTTGCCCTGGCAAACATCACATTGACATTCTAATTCAGGTAAGTTAGGTTGTGTATAGGTTGTAATAACACCTTCGTAGTTTCTGAGAACAACCTTGTCTGCAGATTGTGATATTAGATAGTTTGGCATTACAGGAATCTTTCCTCCGCCACCTGGTGCATCCACAACGAATGTTGGTACGCAGTAACCGGAAGTATGACCTCTTAAACTTTCCATTATTTCAAGTCCTTTTGCCACAGGAGTTCTGAAATGCTCAATTCCTAATGAAAGGTCACACTGGTAAATATAGTAAGGTCTTACCCTGTTCATAACTAATTTATGAACCAAGTCTCTCATAATGTGAGGACAGTCGTTAACTCCTCTTAAAAGTACTGATTGGTTACCTAAAGGTATACCTGCATCTGCAAGCTTTCTTAAAGCTTCCATTGATTCAGGAGTAAACTCTTTCGGATGGTTAAAGTGAGTGTTCAGCCAAATAGGATGATATTTCTTAAGCATGTTTACCAAGTCGTCTGTAATACGCTGAGGCAGAACTACAGGTGTTCTGGAACCTAAACGTACTATTTCCACATGAGGTATTTCTCTTAGTTTACTGATTATATATTCTAATTTTTTGTCTGAAACTAATAAGCAGTCTCCACCAGACAGAAGTACGTCTCTAACTTCAGGTGTATTTCTGATATATTCGATACATTTATCGATATTTTCCATTCCTACTTCATCGTCAGACTGTCCGGCGAATCTTCTTCTTGTACAGTGTCTGCAGTACATGGAACACTGGTCTGTAATTAAGAATAATACTCTGTCAGGATAACGATGGGTTAGTCCCGGTGCCGGTGAATCTGTATCCTCAGCCAATGGGTCTACCATGTCTGCACCGCTCTGATGAGTTTCCACAAATGTGGGAACTGCTTGCATTCTTATTGGATCTCTGGGGTTATCCTTATCCATGTGTGCTGCATAGTAAGGTGTTATACCCATTCTGAATTTTTCCAATACTTTGCTGATATCAGCTTCTTCCTGCTCTGTAACATTAATAATTTTCTTTAGTTTTTCTATAGAATCTATTCTATTTTCAACCTGCCATCTCCAGTCATTCCACTCTTCCGGCGTAACATCTTTCCAAAGTTCAATTTCATTATAGTAAGCCAACTTTACTACCTCCTATTATTAATTTAATTAATGCATCCTGTATCGTTAATTAAGTACAATACAGGATGGCATATGGATAAACTTATTTATGCATAAAGTTTAGTGAATAAATCTCTTAAACCTTTATGTTCTCTCATTACTTGTAATGCTATATCTGCATGTCCCTTTGTATAACCATTTCCAACTATCATATTAACGTCTTTACCCACACCTTCTGCTCCCAATGCTGCCTTTGTAAAACTTGTAGCCATGCTGAAGAAGTATACTATTCCTTCGTCTTTTGTTGCAAGTATTGCAGACATTTCACAGTTCGGTCTTGATACACAGCTTATTACTACATCACATAATTTTCCATCTGTTGCTTCCATAGTTTTTTCATATACATCAACTGCATTTGTTGCATCTGCTTTTAATAAAACATCAGCTAAACCCAATTCCTTAACAGTATTAAGAGCCTCATCCCTACGTGCCAAGCAAATAACTTTTCCGTTGGGACCAACTTTTTTCTTTGCTTCATACAAGCATAGTAAACCTGATTTTCCAGCTCCGCCAAGTACTAATACCGTATCTCCTTCCTTAACCCATCTCTGAGTTTGTGCAGGGGCTCCTGCTACGTCAAGAACTGACATTGCAAGGTTTTCCGGTATATCATCGGGAAGCTTTGCATAAATTCCACTTTCAAATAAAATTGCCTTGCCTTCAACATCAACCTGGTCTATTTCCTGTCTAACAGTTGTAATTTTGTCTAATCTTAATGGAGTTAATGATAATGAAACCAATGTAGCTACCTTGTCGCCAACTTTTAAATCAGTTTTTCCTTCTAGTGCAGGTCCTATTTCTTCAACAGTACCTATAAGTATTCCACCTGAACCTGTTACAGGATTTTGATGCTTTCCTCTTTCGGCAACAATACCCATCATAATTTCTTTAATTTTTTCTTCGTCTCCGCCTGCTTGGTCTCTAATTTGAGTGAAGCTTGCTGAGTCAATATTTAACGTTTGTACGTTAATCAGTATTTCATTGTCGTAAATTTCCATGGTGTTATCAAGTTTTAAAGCTGGTTGAGGTAATACACCTTTCGGTTCTATTACCCTGTGTGTTCCATAGGGATTACCTTTCTTATACATAATTCCTCCTATACATTAATGGGTGTTGAGTATGGGTTGTATTCGGTTATATATTATGCAATATCCGTGCCAGTTATTCAAAAAATAGGAATGGCTATTTTTCAACGTTTTCCTAATTAGTTAATAATTTTTAAAATACGAGTGCCGAAAATTCAGCTTTCACTATTGCTCAGATATTATTTTTCTGGTATAATAGCGGCAGAGAGACTTAGAATTGTCTATAGGAAGAATTATATATTATTTGAAGGTGTAAAATGGATAAAAGACCAATTGGAATTTTCGACTCTGGAGTAGGAGGATTGACGGTTATGAGGGAAGTAATAGAGCAACTTCCCTACGAAAATATTGTCTATTTGGGAGATACCGCCAGAATACCCTACGGATCTAAATCAGAACAAACAATAAAAAAATATGCTTATCAATGTTCATTATTTTTAAAAAATAAGAATGTTAAAACTATTGTAGTTGCCTGTAATACGGCAAGTTCAGTGGCTCTAAACCACTTGGAAGATAATTTTGATATTCCCATTTTAGGGGTTATAGAACCAGGTGCAAGAACTGCTTCCAAGGTTACTAAAAATGGTAAAATTGGTGTAATAGGTACTACTGCCACCATAAACAGTAATGCTTACCAGTCAAAAATTATGGAATATAGGCAGGATGCAGAAGTTATTGGCATTCCATGCCCCCTTTTCGTTCCCATTGTTGAAGAAGGTTGGGAATACTCCCAGGTGGCAGAACTTACGGCAGAAAAGTATTTAACTGAATTAATTGAGCATGAAGTAGATTCCTTGGTTTTAGGCTGTACTCATTACCCCATACTGAGATATACTATTAAAAAGGTGGTAGGTCCCGGGGTAAGATTAATAAATCCAGCTTTTGAAACGGCAAGGGACCTGAAAAAAGTATTGACAGAAAAAAATCTTCTCAATAAAAGTTATGATAAGCCCAAGTATGAATATTATGCAACTGATATTCCAGAAAGATTGAGAAGAATTGGAGGTAATTTCTTAAAGAAAGAAATCGACAACCTTTTTGAAGTTTCAATAGATAACCTATAGGGGGTAAGTATGGAAAATGTAAAAGTAAAAATAAATACCACCCAAACCATTGATGATGCAGGAAATGAAGATGTTATAGAACTCGTTACAGAAGCAACCTTGGAAAAGTCAGAAGATTGCTTTGTTATAAATTATGATGAAAGTACTATAACGGAACAGGAAAGGAGCCGTACCAGACTGAAAATATATAAAAATAAAATGTTAATGACCAAGGTTGGAGTTTTTTCTTCCAAAATGGAATTTGAAGAAGGGTTAAGCTACAGTAATTTGTATTCTACGCCCTACGGCACCTTTGATTTGGACTTTACCACTGTCCTTTACAGAAATAACTTGGACGAAAGAGGCAGGGGTAATGTATATATTGAATATAAAGTTATGTTTTCAAATTCAGAAGAAAGTTACAATAAGTTAAACATTGATATAATTTAATCAATGATTTATTTAAAAAGACGAACATTGTCGCTAATTTTTCGGCGTATGGTGCTTAATATTTGGCGCAGGAGTTGAATTTTATGGATATTAAATATTTCAGTACATTAATAGAAGCAATAGAATTAATAAATGATGGAATTCACATAGTTGATGCCAGTGGCAGAATTGTGTACTACAACCCTGCAGCAAAACAATTAGATGAGATAGATGCGGAAAAAACCATCGGTAGACATATTCTTGAGGTCTATCCTTCCCTTACTTACGAAACCAGCACTATACTTAAAGTGCTAAAAACTGGCAAACCTATTTACAATGTTGAACAAAATTTTGTCAATTATAAAGGGGACAAAATATCCACACTAAATTCAACATTGCCTATAATTTATAACAATAAAGTAATTGGAGCCATGGAAGTTTCCAGGAATATGACCAAGGTAAGGGAATTATCCGAAAGAATTGTAAGTCTGCAAAGGGAACTGTATGAAAGCAACGGAAAAAAAGAAAAAACTCCTAAACCTGTTACAAAATTTAATTTCTTGGACATAATTGGACAAAGCAAGGAAATGCTTAAACTTAAATCTTTAGGTCTGAAAGCAGCCATG
This sequence comes from Tissierellia bacterium, assembly GCA_012843025.1. GTDB lineage: Bacteria > Bacillota > Clostridia > Tissierellales > Sedimentibacteraceae > Sedimentibacter. Next base: position 11,080 of record DURT01000033.1, read on the forward strand.
TCCGATTCCCCTGTAATGGTTGCAGGAAGTACTGGAACGGGAAAGGAATTGTTTGTACAGTCAATCCATAATTCCAGTGATAGAAAGTATAAACCTTTCATTGCACAAAATTGTGCTGCCCTCCCCAACAATCTCTTGGAAAGTATTCTCTTCGGTACTGTAAAAGGAAGTTTCACGGGAGCCGAAAACCGTCCCGGCTTATTTGAATTGGCAGATGGCGGTACCTTGTTTTTAGACGAAATTAATTCCATGCCCTTGGAACTTCAGTCCAAGTTACTCCGAGTTATTCAAGATGGACGAGTGAGGAGAGTTGGCTCTACCAAGACTACAGATGTGGATGTAAGAATTATTTCCGCCATTAACACGGATATAAATACTGTAGTAGAAACGAAACAAATAAGACAGGACTTGTTTTATAGATTAAATGTTATAACCCTGGTAATCCCTGATCTTGCTAAGAGGAGGGAAGATATACCTCTATTGGTGGAACATTTTATTAAAAAGTATAATGAAAAGTGCAATAAATTTTTCAGCGGAGTTTCAAAGGAAGTACTAGATATATTTATGGAGTATTCCTGGCCAGGCAATGTAAGGGAATTGGAACATGCCATTGAAAGTGCCATATCCCTGTATGATGGAGAAATTATCAGAGAAGAGCATCTTCCCTTCCAATTCAAAAACTTCCAGAGAAAAATAAATAATAATGATAATTATGATTACGGTAAAATTCAACCTTTAAATGATGCTGTTGAAAAAGTTGAAAGGGAAATAATTATCTCTGCTTTGGAGCAAACAGACTACAACATTACCAAGGCTGCAAAATTAATAAGTGTTCCTCGGCAAACACTTCAATATAAAATTAAAAAATTAAATATATTCTTTTAATTCACGGGACCTAGGTCCCGCGAATTTTTTTGTCAATAAAGTTTCAGCTGCCCAGCAGCTTTGATTGTATTGTTGGATGAGGTTCATTGGGATAAAGATACAGCATAGTTTCTGAATTTTTCAGCACTTATACCTACATTCTCCACTCTTCCCTTTTCAATAAATTCAAAAATTTTAGATTTTAATTTTATATTTTCCATTCCTCTTTTCATTTTAATAGATTCAATTTCCTCCAAGGTCAGTACTTCTGAAAGTCTTTCTTCCGTTTCCACATCCAATACGGAAGTGTCCTTGTTCTTGCCGAAATCAACAAAGCACAGTGGGGGAAACATTACACACCACCAGTTACTGCCTTCTCCGCTTCCTATTTCAATCCTTACGGCATCGTAATAACCTTCCGGCAAAACAATTTCATCATAGTTTTTTCGGGGAAATTTATAATTACCATAGTAAACATTTACCTGGTAGTCATATCCTTCTTTCCTTACTATTTCTTCAGCTTCCCTTCGTATTTGATGAATTTTGTTTATTATTACTTCTGCGCTTTCTTCCTTGGAGTGGGTTTTTTCAAATTCTTGGTTAAAGCTTGTAATAATATGATTTCTTACCTTGTATTTCAGCTGCTGGTCACAGTAATTATCTGAATTTGCCACTACATGAAGTCGTATTACTTTTTTGTTTAACCTGGTCATAACTTCATAAGCTTCTACCGTGTATGCAATGGCAAGAGCTAAAATTACAAACACTATAGAAATAATAATTTTCTTATGATATTGCATCTTTCCTCCTATTTTACCAATCCTACGCTTAGTATTTCCATGTTGTAATGTACATTTATACTTGCTTTTTCAAATACTTCATCGTATTTGTTCATTATTTTTTCGTAATCTTTTTTGTGGTATTTATAAAGTTTTTCCTTAATTCTCAGCAAATCCGTCTTATAAGTGCTTTTAAGTTTATCAATGGTGCTTGTTGTTCTTTCAGAAATAATTTTTATAGATTCATCCTTTATTTTATTTAAAAAATTACTGTCTTCCAAGCTGTTATTTCCAATAATAAAGGAGTCTATATAACAATAAAGGGTTATGTAGTAATCCACAGTTAATTTTTCATTTTTTAAATTAATTTTATCCGTCATAGATACATTCACTGCTCCTATGGCCATGGTTATACCGTCTATTTCAATATTAATATTTCTTAAGTTTGCATTGGCAGGATCCAACAGGAGCATTACAGATTCCAATTCATCAGTTTCTAAGAATCCCACCAGCTCATATTCTTTCATAACTGCAGCTTTTTCTATTTTTAGACTTTCTTCATTGATTTCAACTACAGGTATCATGGCGTTTCCCCTCTGACCTAAGTGAAGTATGGCCTCATCAAAGGTGTATATTTCTTGGTAACTCTCCCTTTTCAGCTTTACCAGCATATCGCTTAGGAATCTACCCACTAGAGGATTGGCAGGTATTTCAGTATTTATTATATCCTCTGCCCTTCCCTTGGCTATGCAGATTTTCACCCTTCTGTTCATTTGGGGTGAACGCTGAATTTCATCGAATATTTTTTTTACTGTATCCCCATCCTTGGCTAATTCTTCACCTAGTACTATAACCTGCATCAGTCTGTCAGATATTGCTTTTTCTGAATGTAAGTAGGATACATTGTAAAAATCTGCAAAGCTTTTATTTTCCGTTGTATTAACTATTCTTTCCTCTTCGCTTCCTTCGATTATTTTAGGAATTTCAGAAGTAAATTTTAACTTATCTCCTTCCTTATCAATTCCCACTGCAAAGAGGTATTCTCTTTTATTTATTTCAACACTGTCCCAACAAGCAGTTAGAAACATGGAAGTTAACAGTATTATCAATATAAGTATTAATTTTATTCCTTTCATTTTTTACTCCCTGCATATGCAACAAATATGGGTATTAAAAAGTTTAATCCACTTATTATGTACACTGGCATATGGATGTAGGGAAACATCATGTACATACCTGGCAGGGCTGCTGCCATCAAGTAGAGAATGGGTATCTGTATGTATATGAAAAAGCCGTTTTCCTCAGTTTTAAAGGTTTCCTGCATGGCCAAATTAGTAAAGTAAGATAAAATACATATACCAGTAAATATAACTGTCATTTGAAGGCATAATCCAACCATTTCAGTACTTTCAAAGAAAAATCCCGGAATATTTACAAATTTCATAATGGATACAAAGGGCCAGACCAAGTTTGCTGCTTCTTTTGCCCCGAATTTAACCAAAATCAGCAAGTAACAACCAATGTATAACAAGCTGCTGATAATAATGAATCTTTTATTAAGTCTATAATTTTTATCTTTTACAGATACCTTGCAGTTGGAAAACAATAGTACGGAAAATCCTAAGAAACTTAACATGGCTGCAGGTACTGATTTTAGAATTCCTTCTGTATCTGCTGGATAAATTGGAAAAATATTTGTGTAATCTGCATAATAGGTAGAAAATATTATTATAAGCAAGTAAGGTATCAAGGCTGTTAAAAGCGCAATATTTGTAATATGGGCAATTGTTTGAATTCCTTTTTTTGTTGCATAGGCTGCCGTTAACAAAATTGATAAAATTATAGTACTTATTGGCGTTCTAAAGAGCATCATTAGTTTTATTTGTTCGGCAAAATCTTTCATAAGTAAACTATTTACGGTTAAAAACATTAGAATGTAGTATATTCCAATGGCTTTGGAAATATACCTGGGAAACAGTTTATCGCAAACACCAACAATAGTTTCTTTGTCATGTATTTTCATTGTCTTGTTAAAGGATTTAATTGCAAAGTACAGTAATACTGCTGCAATTAAAATTGTAATCCAGCCTGTAGGCCCATCAATTTCTGTAAGCATTATGGGCATCAACATGGACTGAAAGGCAAAGGAAACCAATATTAAAATTGACAAGTTTTGATAAGGTGTAATATCCTGATTAAACATTTTTCCTCTCTTTTTCCACGTGTAAGTATTGGGGTTTGCGAACCATTGTTTTTATTTTAGGTCTTATAACTGTATCTTTTAAATCTCTTCTGTGTTCCACAAAGCTAATAAAGGGTGTTAAGTAGGGAACACCAAAACTTTTCAGGGTACAAAGATGTATAATCAAAAAGCTCAGTCCTAAGGATATACCGAAAAGTCCCAAGGTAGAAGCCAATATTATAAAGCCAAATCTTATCATTCTTAAAGTTGTGCTGAAATTATAGCTGGGTATGGTAAAGGAAGCTATAGCCGTTAAAGCAACTACTATTACAGCAATAGGAGTAATTAAACCTGCTTCCACAGAAGATTGCCCTATTACCAGTCCCCCCACCAAACCTATGGTAGAACCTACGGGGCTGGTAATTCTAAGGGATGCCTCCCTTACCAGCTCAATTACCAGTTCCATTAGTAATGCCTCGAAATATGGAGGAAAAGGTACATTTGCCCTGGATGCAGCTACATAAAGAGCTAACTGAGTAGGCAGCAAATTTGGATGGTATTGTGTAACTGCCACATACAGAGCAGGTAAAAGCATTACTATGGGTAAAGCTAAGTACCGTATCATACGGGTAATGCAGGAAGGCATCCATCTTTCATAATAGTCTTCCGATGATTGCATAAAGGAAACCAATATGGCAGGAGCAATTAAAACGGAAGGAGTATTATCCACCGCAATTACCACCCTGCCCTCTAACAATGCAGAAGCTGCTGCATCGGGTCTTTCCGTATTTTCAAGTTGGGGAAAGGGGGAATAACTGTCATCTTCAATCATTTCTTCTATGTAGGAACTTTCCAAGACTGCATCTATGTTAATATTGTTAATTCTTTCTACCACAGTTTCCAGCACAGTTTTATTAACTACATCCTCTAAGTACATAATGGCTATATCTGTTTTGGACCTGTTCCCCACTTGAGCATATTTTACTTTTAACTTAGGGTCTTTTAATCTTCTCCTTATAAGGGTAATATTAACCTTCATAGTTTCATTGAAACCGTCCCTTGCCCCTCTTATGAGAGTTTCTGCAGAAGGTTCCTGAATACCCCTCATGGGCCATCCCCTGGAGGACAGCATAATACCTTTTTTACATCTATCTATAAGAAGTACTGTTTCTCCAGAAAGAATTTTATCAACAATTTCCTGAATAGTTGTAATTATCTGTACTTCAGAAGTTGCAATATTTGACTTTACAACTGTATCCTGCAGCTTTGTTTCAGAAATATTCTGAAGATTAGAAATATCTAAACCAGAAAGTATAGTTTCAATTGCATAATCACTTATTGCTTCCTTAGTGGTCATACCGTCTACATACAAAAGAAGCATTTTTAATTTTTGACTTTTTCCTGCTTCAATTTTTCTGAAAATAATATCATCTGCATTTTTAAATATAGTTCTTAGTACTTGCTCGTTCTTTTTTAAATCTTCATGAATATTTTGTGTTAAATCAATATTGTCCATATCTACCACCTACATATATATTGATACTAGTGCAGCTATAGCTAATATCCCGTATATTATTCCCGTAAATCTTACTATTTTATAATCTCTGTGATAGTTTTTTCTCTTTAACTCTCTGCTGGTTCTAAATATAAGAATGTAACTTATAATTAAGAAAATTATTATGACATCATTGTTAATAATTCTCTTTAAATTATTAATAAAAAACATAAAACCTCCCTAAGTGGATAAGCTTTATATTAATATTTGCAATTTCAGGTGTTTTTATACATATAAAATAAAGGACTTCCTTAAGGAAATCCTTTTGAGGGGGTTCTGTTCATCTACTTACAATAAGAGATTAGGACAAATTATATTTTTGTTTCTTTCTCACCAAAGTAGATATATCTATTCCTAATTTTTCAGCTGCTTCTTTCATATTCTTCGAAAGAGCCAAGGTAGTAGTTATTACTTCCTTTTCATACTCTTCAATCTTTTCTTTTAAGGTTTTGTTTTCTTCAGTGAATAGTTTGCTAGGTGAGGAGGTTTCATTCAGCATCAAATTCTCACGGAATAAATCTGTATCTATAACTGCATCGTCTGCCATTAAAACCAAACGCTCTATTATATTTTTTAATTCCCGTATATTGCCTGGCCATTCATACATTAAAAAACTTTCTAAACTTTTGGAATTAAAGTAACAATTTTTGCCGTACTTGTTGTTATAATACTCTAAGAATTGGTTTGAAAGAGGTATTATATCTTCCTTTCTGTTTCTTAAAGGAGGAATTACAAAAGTTACCACATTTAGTCTGTAATATAAATCAGCCCTGAATTTCTTTTCTTCCACTAACTTTTTTAAGTCGTGGTTTGTTGCAGCTATAATCCTTGCATTGAATTCAACAGGCTCTGTTCCTCCTATTCTGTAAAATATTCTATCGTTTAAAGCACTTAAAAGTTTAACCTGCAAAGTATAGGGCATGTCTCCTATTTCATCCAAGTACAAAGTTCCTCCGTTAGCTTCTTCAAAGAGTCCTTTCTTTCCTCCTTTAAGAGCTCCCGTGAAAGCACCTTCTTCATAACCAAAAAATTCTGACTCTAATAAATGCTCAGGTACTGCACTGCAATTAATTTTAATAAATCTTCCCTTGTTGCGGTTACTTATTCTATGTATGTAGGCTGCCATGAAATCCTTTCCAACTCCTGTTTCTCCTAAAATCAGGATGGTACTGTCTACATTGGATATTTTTTTTGCCTTTTTGTATATATTTTTCATTTTTTCGTTATTTACTACAATTTTAGAGGAATTATCTTCAACTTTTTCTTTAACTTTATAATCACTTTTATATAAATTTTCTTCCTTGGTAATAGTCTTCATAAGCACGTCTAATTCAGACACATCCCGTATTACTGCAATAGTCTTGGAAAGATTGCCTTCTTCATCGTAAATTGGAGAACCAGAGACAAGGCACCTTTGGCCTTGATAGTAATTGTTTATAGTTGTTACTGGACCATTCGTTTCTATTACTTTTGCACAACAAGAGTTAGGCAGGATATTGTTCTTACGCAGTTCATAAACAGTCTTACCTATTATTTGTTCCCTTCTTAATCCTGATAAATTTAAGAAGGCGTCATTTACATATATGGTAGTTCCTACTTCATCGGTAACATATATTCCGTCCTTCAATTTATTAAGCATTTCATTATATAAATATTGCTGGCTGTTTAACCTGGAAATTTGTTTTTGCAATTCCTTTCCTATGGAAAAATCATAGAAGAAAAAACTGTATAACTGGTAATTATATAGTTTGAATTTATTATGAGTAACATAGTATACGGAATTGTCTATAGACTTTACAGAATAAAGCTCCTCCTCCATATCTACCTTAATATCTTGAAAAAATACAGTAATTTTTTTATTCAATATTTCCGTACCAATAATATTTTTTTTAAAATATTTATTACAATACAATATGTTAAATTTATCGTCAGTTATTATGTAGCCCGTATTAAAATTATATTTATAATCTTGCACCTTCCACCTCAATAAAATATAGATTGATATTTTTTTAACCCTATGTTAGAATTATATATGTAGAATTATATAGTTTAATATGCAATTATGCAATAACTTTATTTTAGATATATGCAGTCTTGCATATATAATAAGCAATTATATAAGGCCTCAATTATCTTAAATATAATAATGAAAAGAATTAAGTGTTTAATTTGTTGAATATCCCTACATATATATCTTTGATTTCAAGAAATAATTAGTTATTGGCATGATAATTGCATATTATTAACATGTAAAATATATTAATTTTTAGGAGGTATTATGAAAAAAGCAGTAATAGTTTCAGCAGTTAGAACACCTATAGGATCTTTCGGAGGTGCTTTTGCATCTTTATCAGCAGTAGATTTAGGAGTTGTAGCAGCAAAGGAGGCAATTAAAAGAGCAGGAATTGAGCCTTCTCTTATTGACGAAGTTTATTTCGGAAATGTTTTGAGTGCAGGTTTGGGACAAAATGTTGCCAGACAGGTAAGTTTGGGAGCAGGTGTACCTATTGAAAAACCAGCATTAACTATAAACATGGTTTGCGGTTCCGGTTTAAGAGCCGTAAGTATGGCAGCCCAATTAGTTGAAGGCGGTCAGTGCGACGTTGTATTATGCGGAGGAACTGAAAGTATGACTAATGCTCCTTATCTAATACCAAAGGCAAGATGGGGACATAGAATGGGTGACGGTAAATTAGTTGACTACATGGTACATGACGGTCTATGGGATATTTACAATAATTACCACATGGGTATAACAGCTGAAAATGTAGCTGAACAATATGGTATTACAAGAGAAGAGCAGGATGAATTTGCAGCTAAAAGTCAGAATAAAGCAGAAGAAGCACAAAAAGCCGGTAAATTTGCCGATGAAATAGTTCCCGTAACTATTCCTCAAAGAAAAGGAGACCCTGTAGTTATTGATACAGATGAGTATCCAAGACATGGTTCTACAGTTGAAAAAATGGCAAAATTAAAACCAGCCTTTAAGAAAGACGGTACAGTTACAGCAGGAAACGCATCCGGAATAAATGATGGTGCTGCAGCTTTAATAGTTATGAGCAAGGAAAAAGCAGAAGAATTAGGATTAAAACCTTTATGTGAAGTTGCTGGTTATGCGTCAGCAGGAGTTGATCCTAAAGTAATGGGTCTTGGTCCAATACCTGCTACTCAAAAAGCATTGAATAATGCAGGATGGAAAGTGGAAGACTTAGAGTTAATAGAAGCAAATGAAGCTTTTGCAGCACAGGCTTTGGCAGTAGCTAAAGAATTAGGTTTTAATCCTGATATTATCAATGTTAACGGAGGAGCAATTGCTTTAGGTCATCCTATTGGAGCATCTGGTGCAAGAATCCTTGTAACACTTATTTATGAAATGGCGAAAAGAGATGCTAAGAAAGGACTTGCTACTCTGTGCATAGGCGGAGGAATGGGAACTTCTTTATTGGTTGAAAGATAAACCTGTACAAGATAAGGAATCTCATAAAAAAATAGGTTCCTTATCTGTCTCAAAATAAAAAGAAAGGATGATTATATGAAAAACAAAATTATTTCTATTAAAGAAGCAGTCGATAAAATTAAAGACGGTATGACTATAATGGTAGGCGGCTTTTTAGCAAATGGATCACCGGAAAATATAATAGATGCTTTAGTAGAAAAAAACGTAAAGGATTTAACACTTATTTGTAACGATACTGGTTTCCCCGACAAGGGCGTAGGTAAAATGGTTGTTAATAAACAATTCAAGAAAATTATTGCATCCCATATAGGTACAAACCGAGAAACGGGAAATCAAATGAACTCTGGAGAAACAGAAGTAGTATTGGTTCCACAGGGAACGCTTGCAGAAAGAGTAAGATGTGGCGGAAACGGACTTGGTGGATTCTACACACCGACAGGTGTTGGAACTGAAGTTGCAGAAGGAAAAGAAGTAAAAATAATAAACGGCAAGGAATATTTGTTTGAAACTCCCTTAAGAGCAGATGTAGCTTTGCTTAAAGCTTCTGTAGTTGATAAAAAGGGAAATATGATATTTAACAAGACTATGAAAAACTTTAACCCTCTAATGGCAACTGCTGCAGACTTAGTTATAGTTGAAGCTGATAAAATAGTTGAAGTAGGAGAAATCGATCCAGAACATGTTATGTGTTCAGGAATATTCGTTGACTATATTGTTGGAGGTGAAAAATAATGGATGCTAAGGTAGTAATAGCAAAGAGAGTTGCTCAGTTATTAAAAGACGGCGATGTGGTTAACTTAGGTATAGGTCTTCCTACTATGGTATCAAACTACATACCTGAAGGAATAGATATAACTTTCCAATCAGAAAATGGTTTCTTGGGTTTAGGCCCTGCCCCTGCTGAAGGAGAAGAAGATTGGGAATTAGTAAACGCAGGAGGAATGCCTTCAACAATACTTCCTGGCGGAATGTTCTTCGACAGTGCCACATCCTTTGGAATTATCAGAGGAGGACACGTTGACGCAACTGTACTAGGTGCAATGGAAGTTGATGAAAAAGGAAATCTAGCAAACTATAAAATACCTGGTAAATTGGTTCCCGGTATGGGTGGAGCAATGGACCTTGTGGTAGGTGCTAAGACTGTTATAGTTGCAATGCAACATACTCAGAAAGGAAAACCTAAAATTTTAAAACAATGTACACTTCCTTTAACTGCTAAGGGAGAAGTAAATTATATTGTAACAGAAATGGCCCTTATCAGAGTAACTGAAGAAGGATTAGTTCTTGAAGAATTAGGACCTGAAGCAACAGTAGAAGATGTTGTTGCTGCAACAGATGCAAATTTAATTATTTCACCAAATCTTAAACGCTTTGGAGTAGAAGAATAACCATAGAGGGACACATCCTATAGGATGTGTCCCTGGTATTTTATTAAAAATCTTCTGGTTTTTCTTTTAAGGTCAAGGTAATTTTCATTTCTTCCCCGTTTCTTAAAATTGTGAACTCAGCTTTATCATTGTTTTTATAATCATATAGTTTTCTTTGAACATCTGACATGTTTTCTATCTTTTTACTATCTACGAAAATTATTATGTCATTAGGCTGTAAACCTGCCAAAGCAGCCGGTGAATTTTTTACCGTTTCAATTATAACAACTCCGTGTTCTGCAGATAATTCAACACCATACAACATTTTATATGTTTCAACATCCATCCCTCTTATACCTACATATACAGGTTTAAAGGTACCATTGTTTATTATTTGCTGGATTATTGGCTTGACAGTATTAATAGGTATTGCAAAACCTAATCCTTCTGCCGTACTAATTTTTGCCGTATTGATTCCAATTACCTGACCCTTTGCATTAAATAAGGGGCCGCCGCTGTTTCCGGAATTTATGGAAGCATCAGTTTGAATAAGAGGTTCAATAACATTTCCATTATCAAATTGAATAGTTCTGTTAAGGCCGCTTATTATACCCTGGGTAACTGTCCTTTCCAAGTCAAGGGTCATGGGATTTCCTATTGCTACTGCAGGTTCACCTACCATTAATTTGTCTGAATCTCCTAATTCAGCAGTAGGTAGACCTGTTCTGTTTATTTTAACAATTGCCAAATCTAAATTAGTATCATACCATAATACTTCCCCAACTTCCGTTGTACCATCTATTAATGAAACAGTAATTTTCTCATATTGTCCATCACCTACAACGTGGGCATTAGTAACAATATATCCGCTAGGATCAACAATGAAACCTGAACCCATGCTTCTTGTGGATCTGGTTTGTGGTCCCCAAAATGTATTGTAACGCTGTATTGCATCAGTAGTAATTCCCACAACAGTTTTTTGTGATTTTTGCGCTACTGCAACTGCAAAGTAAACATCGTCGCTTAAATTAATATTAACATCTTGCGCCGTTATAGGAGATCTGTCCATACTTGAATTTATTTCATTTATTTTCATGGTAGCTATGTAGCTTCCCGATAAACCACCTATAAGTGCCGCCACCAGAGCAACTGCAATGTAGCCTAAAAATGATTTTCTCTTAGGCTTTTTTGGTTTAACAGGTAAAATGGGTTCTGGTTCTCTCATTATGAAATTTATACTACCATAATCATCATATTGTGGTTCATTTATATTTCTATCCCTGTAATCCATAATCTCCGCTCCTTTACAATATAATATCTTATTAGTAATTATATCAATTTTTTCTTTATTGAAACTTAAAATTATGTATTTTAGTCACTTGACAAAATGAAGTTACTCTGCTATATTTAAAAAAATATTGTAGGGAGGCCTTGGGAGAGAAATGAGTTTATCTGCAAATATTAGCTCTTTATTAGTGTTTTTGGAGGGATTTTTATCTTTCTTTTCTCCATGTGTTTTACCCCTTATTCCTGTATATATAAGCTATTTGGCTGGAAACGGAAAAATAGTGGGTAGCGACGGTACCATTATATATGAAAGAAAAAAAGTTTTTATTAATACCTTGTTTTTTGTTTTTGGTATTTCCAGTGTTTTCTTTTTGTTAGGTTTATCTTTTTCCGCCTTAGGAATGTTTTTTTCCAAGAATAGAGTTTTATTCAGCAGAATAGGTGGTATAATAATTATTGTTATGGGTTTGGTTCAGCTCAATATAATTAAATTAAACTTTTTAAGCATTGAAAAGAGAATTCATTTAAATTTGGATTCCAGTAAGATGAATCCGGTAATTGCTTATATAATGGGTTTTACTTTTAGCTTTGCATGGACTCCCTGTGTAGGCCCTGCTTTGTCTTCCGTTTTAATTTTAGCTTCCAATGCCAAGAGTGCTTTTACAGGTATTCTTTTAGTATTTCTTTATGCCTTAGGTTTTATTATACCCTTTGTACTGTTAGGACTATTCACAACGGAAGCATTAAATTTTTTCAAAGAAAAAAGAAATCTGTTAAAGTATACTATTAAAGCAGGAGGAATTATTTTAATAATAATTGGAGTAATGACTTTAACAGGAACATTTACTACTATAAGCAATATTTTGGCTTTTTAGTGAAGGTGATAGAGTGAAGGAATATAATTTAGATTGTAATATTGCCCAGACATTGAACATAATCGGTGACAGATGGTCCCTCCTAATATTACATCGAATTTTTTTGGGTTTTAATACTTATAAGGAAATCCAGGAGGGCTTGGAGGGAATTTCTACTAATCTACTGGCAGAAAGATTAAAATCATTGGAGTCGGATGAACTTATATACAGAAGTTTGTATCAGAATAATCCTCCAAGATATAAGTACCATCTTACGGAAAAAGGCTATGATTTAGAAGATGTATTCAACAGTTTAATAATGTGGGGACAAAAAAATTTAAATAAATGTTATAAAAAGTTAGTTCATAAAAAATGTAATTCAAAAGTTGAGCACAGATATTTTTGTCCAGAGTGTGGCACAAATGTAGAAGTAAAGGAACTAACTGTAATAAATCCGAATGATTGAAGGGGGATAAGATGGAAACAGTTGATATTATTATAGTAGGTGCAGGACCGGCAGGGCTGTCGGCAGCAATAAATGCGGTGGTAAGAGGAAAGACTGTAAGAGTATTTTCTAATAAAGAAAGTTTATTGGCAAAAGCAGAACGAGTTGATAATCACTTAGGTTTTTATAATATTACGGGAAAAGAATTAATGGATAAGTTCAGAGAACATGCAAAAAATATGGGTGTAAAAATTGAAGAGGGCAAGGTAGTGAATATACTTCCCTTGGGAAGCAGTTTCATGGTTAACATTAACGGTGAAATTGCAGGAGCCAAAAAAGTTATTTTGGCCATGGGAGTCTCTAAGGTAAAAGAATTGCCGGGTGAATCAAAATTGTTAGGAAAGGGAGTAAGTTATTGTGCCACCTGTGACGGCATGCTTTATCGGGGTAAGAAGGCCCTGGTATGGGACCAGTCTCAGGATGCTTGGGAGGAAGCCAATTATTTAAGCGATATTGGCGTTAATGTAACCTTTGTTTCAAAAAAAGCTAAACCTGAAAAATTAAAAGATAATATTATATATGTTAATGATGCTTTGACTGAAATTTTAGGTGGAGATTCTGTTGAAAGTGTAAAAACAGGAAGGGAAGAAATACAAACAGATGCTGTATTTATTTTACGGGACGGGTTAGCTCCTGCAGCATTAATTGAAGGATTGAAAATGGATGGTAATTTCATAAGTGTAGACAGAAACATGGAAACAAGTATCCCGGGAGTTTATGCAGTGGGAGATATTACTGGAAGACCCCTTCAACTTTCAAAGGCAGTAAGCGAAGGTTTAATAGCTGCTCAGCATGCAGCATTACAAATAGATAAAATAAAGGAGAGTTAAAAATGTCAGAGAAAATAATAAATATTAAAAGTACTCAAGAATTTGATGAATTAATTAAAAACAAGAGATACGTTCTTGTGGATTTCTGGGCAAACTGGTGTGCTCCATGCAGAATGGTGGCACCTGTAATTGATGAGATTGCAGAAAAATACAGCGAAAAGGTTACTGTTGCAAAGGTAGATATAGATGAACAGCAGGAATTAGCTATTCGCTACAGTATCCAAAGTATTCCCACTGTAATCTTCTTTAAGGAAGGAAGGGTTGCTTCCAAGGAAGTAGGAGTTAAACCTATGTCTTCTTTTGCAAATATGATTGACAGTAACATTGCTTAATGAATATTACATTTACAGAGCCTCTTACTAGGGGCCCTTTTTTATATGTATCTTCCACTCATGTTTAAGTAATCCGTAGAAAAATAAGTCATACCTTTTTCCGTCTCTTAATACAAATTCTCTTAAAGCACCTTCTTTTTTAAAGCCAAATTTTTCGTACAAGGCAATTGCCCTGTCATTGAAGCTCAGCACATTAAGTTGAATTCTATGTAGGTTAAGCTCATTGAATCCATAGTTTAGTAGCAATTTCATAGTTTCGGTACCATAGCCCTTACCATGAATACTTTTTTCTCCTAATCCTATGAATAAAGTGGCTACTGCATTTTCTTTAATTATATCGTCAAAACCAGCTATACCTATTATTTGACTTTCATTTTTAACTGCAAATACTTTTGATTTTCCACTGTTTTCATAGTAATGGAATGTTTTATCCACATCTTTTTTACTTTGAGGAACAGGAGGATAATAATCATAGTATTTTAAAAATTCACTGTCTGATAACCACTTATAAATATATTCCATATCTTTTTCTTCTATTTTCGTTAAATGTATGTTCATAATTACTCCTATGAAAATATTATTATAGCTATAATAGTTGCAAGGCCTGTAACCCCCATGGCAAGTCCACTGGCAGCTCCTACTTCTTCATTCATTTCTATTGCCTTAGTAGTACCTACTGCATGGGATGAAGCTCCAATACCTATACCTTTGGCAATATTATTTTTTATTTTGCCGTATTTTATAATTAAGGGGGCAACTGCAGCTCCCATTAAACCTGTAATTACAACAGCGGCAACAGTTATTGCCTCATTTCCCCCTAATAGTTTTGTAGATTCCACAGCCATGGGAGTGGTAATAGATTTTGATAAGAGGGATAGTAAAATTACATGGTCAATTTTAAATATTTTACATAAAAGTAATACAGATATTAAAGATGTAATAATACTTACTATCACTCCCCCCATTATGGGAATGAAATTTTTCATTAAATTATATCTGTTTTTATAAAGGGGTACCGCAAGAACCACAACTATAGGTCCCAAGGCACTTGCTATAATTTTTCCCCCCTGGTTATATTGGGAATAGGGTATATTGAAAAATTTTAAAATTATAATTATTAAAATTGCTGATAACAATACGGGATTTAGAATAGTAAACTTAATTTTTTTGTTAATATAAAGACTGAATTTAAATATTATTATTGTAACTAAAATATAAAAAATTACCATGAAAAAATCTTTATTCATTTTTTTTTCTCCTTGTATGAAATTAACATATCCGTTGCCTTTCCCGTAAAAAACATTACCACAATACAGGAGATAAATAATATAACCATTAGTTGAATAATATTATTTTCTATAAGTTTATAGGACTCCATAAGACCTACCGTAAGGGGTACAAAGAAAAATCCCATATATTTAAGCATGAAGTTTGCTGTTTCTTCTATCATGGACAACTTTAATACATTAGTGGTTAGGAGTACCAATAATAGTATCATGCCTATAATATTTCCAGGAATAACTACTATATTCTCAATAAGATTACTTATAAAATTTCCTATAAAATAAATAATATAAATTATTGAAACTTGAATTAATATTTTAATAATTTTTTTGTTCATAGCAACCTCCATATCCATTATATATGAAAGGTACTATAATTCAACATTATTTTCAATTTATTACAATACAAAAAAACCAGGGGCAAGATGTCCCTGGTAATAGATTATCTTGTAGGTATCACTTCTATCCAATAGCCATCCGGGTCTACAATGAAGTAAATTCCCATAGCTTCGTTTACATATTCAACACATCCCATTTCTTTATGCTTTTTAAATGCTTCATCATAGTTATCAACCTTCATGGCAAGATGGTATTCCAGCTCCCCTAAATCATAGGGCTCTGTCCTGTCACGAAGCCAAGTAAGCTCCAAGGTAAAATCTGTTTTCCCATCTCCTAAAAATACTAAAATATAGCTGCCATCCTCTGCTTCCTTTCTTCTCACTTCCTTTAGGCCTAATGCTTCTTCATAGAATTTCATGCTTCTTTCTAAATTTAAGACATTAAAATTAAAATGATTAAATGTAAACTTCATAATTCCTCCTATATTTTGAAAATCTAATTTTATTAAACCAGTGTCGTCCTATAATAAACTTATTGATTTTCACCGTTTATTAAATTATTTAACTGATTTAATATTTTTTCTAATTCATTAAGTTTTTTGCCGTATTCTGCCCAATTTCCGTTTTTCGATGCTTCATTAGCATCGTTAAATACTTCCTGAGCCTTATTTATTAAGTTATTTATATTAGTATCATCGTATTCCGTTTCTACTATTGGCCTTTCAGGTCTTTGTTCTGATACACCGAAAAGTTTTTCTATGGCTCTATCTAAGGTTGGTTCCATTAATATTTTATCTCCGATGGATACTACAACCATTTTCATTTCAGGGAAGTTGCTGTCTGTATCTGATTTTAAATATATAGGTTCTACATAAAGCAGAGACTCTTCTATAGGAATAACCACTGTATTTCCTCTTAATACGGTAGATCCCATTTGACTCCACAAAGTAAGTTGTGAAGATATTTCCGTGTCCTGGTCAATTTTAGTTTCTATCATACTGGGACCTGGAATAGTCTTGGTTTTTGGAAACTCATAGAGTACCAGTTCACCGTAGTTTTCACCGTCATTACGTGCTGCAAATAATGCTATCATATTATCCTTGTTTTGAGGAGTGTATTGAGTAGTTAATAAAAATTCTACATTTTCCTCATCAGGAAGCTTAAACATTAAGTAGCTGGACCCGGCAGGTTCTTCCCCCTGATTCATGTATTTTTCTTTGGCCACATCCCAATAGTCTTCCCTTCCAAAGAAGACGGTAGGATTTACAATGTGGTACAATCTGTACATATCTGTTTGTATGTCGAATAATTTTTGAGAATACTTTATGTGATTTTGAAGTCCCTCCGGCATTTCGCTCATAGGTTTTAATAAATCGGTGAAGATTTTATCGTAAGCATTTATTATGGGATCTTCTTCATCTGCTATATAGAAATCCACAGAACCATTATAGGCATCTACTACTACTTTTACAGAATTTCTTATATAATTCACATTCCATCCTGGTATGAACAAATCAGTTGGGTATGAATAAGGATATCTGTCGCTGGCAGTAAACCCTTCAATAATCCAATACATTTTCCCATCATCTTGATTTACTACTATGTAAGCATCGGGGTCATAGTATAAGAAAGGTGCTATTGTGTGAACTCTTTGTACAATGTTTCTATTTATCAATATTTTTGAATTACTGTCTATATTGTTGGAAATAAGTATTCTGTAGCTTCCTTCTCTTATACTGAATAAAAGTCTGTTTAAAAAAGAAAGGTTTATTCCTGCATCTCCTTCATAAGTTGTTTCAACATTGTCGGCACCTGAAGGATAATCGAATTCTTTTTCATCAGTATTCACAATTACATAATTATTTGTTCTTTCACCAAAATATATTTCTGGCCTTTCTATTTTAAAATCCGTATCTGTTGTAGGAGGAATATTCCTTACAAATATTTCCGGTTGCCCCTGAGGTGTAACATTGTTAACGGTAGATACGGCTATTCCATAACCGTGAGTATATTTTAAATATTGGTTAACCCAAGTTCTTGCTTGTTCATTTAATCTTGCCTGATCCAATTCTCTGGCTGAAAGAAATACTTGCTTGTAAACTCCATCAATTACGTATCTGTCCACATCTATATCGTGGAATACATAGTAAGGTCTAATACCCTGTAATTGATTATACACCTGAATTAAGGGTTCCTGGTCATTAATTCTTATGTTATCTATTACTTCCGGATTGTTTCTTATATCTTCAATGGTTAAATCATCCTTTGCAGGAAATTCTATAGTTTTTACATTGTTTAATTTGTAGGCATTCTGAGTGTATTTTATACTGTATTCCATGTACTTGGTTTCTTTTGATAGTTGGTCTGGTTCAACTATAAATTTTTCAACTCCTCCTGCAATTATGGTTCCTAAAATAGAAATAAATATAAGAATGGCAGGAAGGGATAGTGCAAGTTTTAAATTTCTTTTTCTTGCTCCTATAAAGAAAGTTATTGCTGCAATAAAACAACCCACAGCTAATATTCTATATAAATTTAATGTTATATTAATATCCGTATAACCTGCTCCAAACACTCTTCCTAACTGGGAATACAGCAGTTCATAACATCTTAAAGCATTTCTTATACCTAAAAAAATAAATATTAGTACCCCCATGAACGAAAGTTGGGTTATAATTCTTTCTATAAATTTCTTGTTTAAAATACCGCTTAAATCTATATGTTGGCGTGGAAACTGATGAATATTTTCAAACTGTTGGGACATATTTTTGAAACTGTCCTTCATGGCTAAGTAACCATAAAACAATACCGTAACAACTATAAGTAAAAAGAGTAAGGATATAATTGAATTAACGGCGGTATTTATAAGAGGCAGCTTAAATACATAAAAACTTATATCATTGTTAAATATGGGATCGGATATGTTAAAATCTCCACCATGAATATACTGAAGAATTTCAAACCACATATTGGATACTATATTACTTGTTATTATAAGTCCAAAACCTATTGTTATTAATCGTATATAAAGGTTTATTTTTTTATTGAGAGAAAC
>DURT01000034.1 GCA_012843025.1 Tissierellia bacterium
ATCGCTATTTACCACATGTTAAAGGACAATGTTCCTTTTAAAGATTTAGGCAGTAATTACTATACTAAATTTAATACTGATAAGAAAGCTAATTACTACCTTAAAAAGCTACAAGAATTAGGAGTGTCAGTTCCCGTTTCATTGGCTACTGCCTAAGTTATACTGATAATTTACAACATTGTCAGGGTGTTTAAAACAACCCTTAGTTTAATGTACCCTTCGTTAGGGTAGTATTCATAACAATAATATCTGCAACCAACCGGAATGTAAAAGATTTAATAAAAGAAAACAAATTCAGGGAAGACTTGTATTATCGATTGGGAGTAGTTTTCATAAATATTCCTCCATTGAGGGAGAGACAGGCAGATATCATACCTTTAGCTACCCACTTTCTTAAATATTATATGAGTAAATATGATGTATATAAAAATATTGAAGTAGATACCTTAATACAGCTGCAAGAATATGATTGGCCCGGAAACGTAAGGGAGCTCAGAAATACAATTGAGAAAATTGTAATTTTAAGCCAGGGGGATACCTTTGAAATTCCGGAAGACAACATGCAGGATGGCGAAAACATAATGAAATATAAACTAAAGGATTATATGGAGCAGGTTGAAAGAAGATACCTTCACAATGCCAGTAAATTATTTTCAAGCTCCAGAGAAATGGGTGAAGCCATAGGGGTGGACCACAGTACCGTTTTAAGAAAGCTAAGGAAATACAATATATCATGAAAAATCGGCATAGTCGTTGATATTCGGCTATGCCGATTATATTTATCAAAAAATGTTGTGTATAAAACTAATTTTGTTATCCTTAGTAGAAGCGAAGGTTACAAGTAAGAATGAATACTTGGTAGCAAGGTGTTAACTCCAATAAATGTAAACAATACACATATTAGGGCTATTACCGAATACCAAGCCATCTTTATGCCCTGAATTCCCTTGTTTATGCGCTGATGCAGGTATATTGCATATATTAACCATGTAATAAGTGCCCAAGTTTCTTTAGGATCCCAACTCCACCATGTAGACCATGCTTGCTCTGCCCAAATGCATCCGGATAAGATTACTACCGTAAGCATTAAAAATCCAAAAGCTATGAGCTGATATGATAAGTAGTCCTGTTTATAAGCTTTGTCACTATCTTTTTTATGGTTTATTATGTATTTTAAACCTAAAGAACCTGCCAAAACAAAAGCTCCGTATGAAAATACAGCTGATCCTATATGCAAACCAAACCAGATCGATTTCAATGCCGGCATTGTTTCATTGATTTCACGAGGCAAAAAAGCAGCGTATGATAAAATCAGAAAAATTATCGGCAATACCAGAACACTTTCCCAATCCTTTTTTAATCTAAAGTGCAAAAAAATATTTATCAATCCTATGCCCCATGCAAGGGAAACTGCAAATTCGAACTGGTTGGACATGGGTAATCTCCTTGCCTCTATTCCTCGAATTATCAAATATACAGTGAGCAGACAATAACCAATTAAGCTTATTAACCATGCTTTTTTTCCTATTATGTCTTTTTTGAATGCTATACTGATAAATTGTAATATGGTGGAACAAAGATATAAAGCTAATACTGTGAAAAACAACAGGTTTAACATTGGTTATTTTCCTCTCTTTCGCAAGTTTTAATCATTGCATTTATATTAGATTTTATTCTTTCGGTAGATTTGGGACTG
>DURT01000035.1 GCA_012843025.1 Tissierellia bacterium
AAAATAATTTAATATAGCTTCTTCTAGCCAATTACTAGCTGCTGCCATTTATATCCCCGCCTTTCTTACTATTGTTATATTATTTACATTAGTTGTACCATTGTTTTTTATTGTTATAATGCAACATGTTTCACTTGTGCCTTTAACATTTAAGGGTATTTCATATGGTTTTGTTGTAATGTTAGGTATGTTAACTTGCCTATATTCAAGAGATTCTGCAAAAGGTTGACATTCGAATGTAACCATAGATTTTCCATAAGCTGCTATTTCTTCGATATCAATATTTTCATAAACTTTAGCTTGATAAGCTTTATCTGGTTCATCATCAAATACCAATACACCACTCTTGCTTAGCCAATGAGCAATATCTCTAGCCTGTTGTCTCAAATCTTCCATAGATTTTCTAACTAGGAATAATTCCATAGTTATAAATCTAGGTTCATATGTGTTATTCCCAAAATCTAAAGTCCCATGTCTACCAGGTATAACAAATTCATTTTTTCTTAAAGAAGGGGCAATGGTTCTATTATCTGATCTTACATATAATTCATAAGTTGAGCTGTGTATATTTGCAAATGTAAAACCTTTCATTTTATCCCTCTTCCTCTGTTGGTAAAATTATACTTATTATTTAGTTCAACACTCATATCCTTTGCTGTTTGTCTTACTATTTCTTTACCATTTATTGCAACTACTACATCCCTATTAGCTAAAACTTCTACAGCCGATACCAATCTGTCTATGTTGCCATAATCACTAGTAAACTGTGCATTCATCGAATATCCAACTCCTCCTAGTGCTAGGCTTGGATTGCTAAAAGCATTTGTTGCTTTAAGGCTTAGATCTTGCATTGCTTTTGATACTGGCTTAATGTTATCTTCAATTCCTTCCACTAGTCCTAGCGGTAGCCATTTTCCTACTTCATCAGCCATAACTTTGGATGGTGAACTTATGCCAAAGAAATCCTTAATTCCTGATGTGATGTCTCCAACAAAGCCTTTGATCTTGTCCAGTATCCAATTTTTAACTGACTTAATACCTTCCCATAGACCTTTTATAATATCAGCACCTATACCTACAAATTGACCTATTAAGCTAGCAAAAGTTCTCACTAATGCACCAATGACTTCTGGGACCTTGGCAACTATCCCAGGGATAGATTTAACAATTCCTAAAGATAATTGTCCAATCAATTCGATACCTTTTTGTAAAAACTCTGGTAATCTCTCTCGTATTGCTCCTATTACCTTAATCAATAGATTGCCTATTGTTTTTATGATTTCAGGCAAGTTATCCCATATACCTTTTGCTATATTCGATATTATTTCTATACCTTTTTTCAAAAATTCTGGCAATTTTTCTATAATAGTATCTAATAACTTACCTAGTACATTAGTAATAGACTCAACTATTTCAGGTAGGTTGTCCCATATGCCTTTAGCTAAATTGCTTATTAATTCCATTCCTGATTCCAGTATTAATGGCAGTGCTTCAAATATAGCCTCTAGCACGTTACTTAATATTTCTCCTATGTTTTCTATCACACTAGGAGCACCTTCAAATATTCCAGTTGCAAAATTAGTGATAAACTCTACACCATTTTCTAAGATTGTAGGTAACTGTTCTTTAATCCAAGTTACTACATTGGCCATGAATTCTGCCATGGTTTCTAAAAATGCGGGTATCCCTTCTGTTACTCCGTTTGCAAGTGATGTCATGAGCTCTATCCCATTCCCCAGAAATGACGGAGCTGCTTCCTGAATAAAAGTGGAAATCGCACCCGGTAATTGAGAAATTATATTACCTAACATTGGCAATAGGTTATCAAAGAGAAATGTTGATATAGTTTCTGCTAGTCCTTTTAACGCTTCACCTAAGTTTTCACCAATAGCCAATGCCCCTAATACATTAGTAAATGCCGATTTCATAGCATTAAAGGAACCAACAATTGTTTCCTCTGCTTCTAGTGCAGTGGTACCAGTGATACCTAACTCCTGTTGAATTACATGTATTGCCTCATATACATCAGCTAAGTTATCTATGTTATATTCAATACCTGTCAATTTTTGAGCATCTCTTAATAATCTCTCCATCTCTGCTCTAGTACCACCATAACCAAGTTTCAAGTTGTCAAGCATAGTATAATTTTGTTTTGCAAATCCTTGATAAGCGTTCTGTATAGCTCTCATATCTGTACCCATCTTATTTGCATTGTCACCCATATCAACCATGGCCATGTGAGCTATTCTTGCCGCTTCTTTAGTATCTCCACCTAACGATTGTAGTAGAGAGGCAGAGAAGGAAGTAACATTTTCCATATATTCATTGGCTGATACTCCTACAGTTTTATATGCCTCATTTGCATATTTTCTGACTGTATCTGCATGATCCTTGAATAAAGTTTCAATACCTCCTATAGATTGCTCTAAATTTCCACCTTCTTTTATTGTAGCAGCTAATGCTTTGCCAATGCCCGCAGCTACAATTATTTTCTTTATACTGCTTACTATGTTCCCACCAGCCACCTTGCCAGCCGATGTAGCTTCACCGCCTAACTCCTTTGAAATACTTCCACTTATTCCTTTAGCCGATGGTATTATTTGCACATATGCTTTTCCTAGTTCTGTTGCCATAGGTTACCTCCCTTCTGCCGACCTTATCAATCTATTTCTTTCCTCTTCAAATTCCTTGCCAGATGCAAATGCACTTACATCGCTTTCCTTTTCGTAAAGGTGTTCTAATATCGATTTAGGTTTATTTATGCCTTTTGAGCCGTCCTTGGTCTTAGACCATAAAATCAAATTAAGCCTATCAACGATTCCTGATAACAATAAAATGTTTGGCGGTACTTTAGCACCACTTAATTTCATTTTTATTCTCGAATCATCTCTTAACCCTATAGCAAAAATAGCCACCGTTGAGGGTGGCAATTGTCTATAATTATATATCTGATATGTTTCCGCAAGGTCGCAAATGAGTGCATTTTTATCGACTTTTATCATCTGCGCAAGGATTAGGAGTTTTTTGTTTCTTCACCAGCATTTTTAAATATTTCAATTATTTCTTGTGTCATTTTGTCAGTAGGCACTATTCCATTTTTATTTCTGATATGGTCCTTTAATTTAGCCGTTTGCTCTTTTCCTAAGATTTGTCTAACTATTTTCCCCAATATTAGAGGATTGTCTTCTAATTCCCCTAAATTCTCAACTAATTCATAATCGTTTATTACATCTTTTGATATTTCAAATCTAAACCCTGATGATGTTTTTCCTTTAATCATCTAACTTCCCCCTATTCCTCTGTAGTTGGTTTTGTTATATATTCATAATGAGTATTTTCTGCTTCATCTGGGAATGCTGTTGTAGTAATTTCATAACCTACTGCATCGGAATCGGAATAAGCAATCTCTCCAATTTCTGTGGTTTTTCCTCTTGGTATTACTATTCTCTTTAATACTCCGCCCTTCATAATCATATCAACTACAATCGATAATTCCTCTGCATCTTTTGAGTTAGCTTTGACAGTAATACCTGTTTCAAGTGTTCCTGTTACATTGTCAGCACCATAAACAAATTTTAATACTTCTACATTCAGCCCTTCGATTAACTTATAACTGAATGTATCAGGTTTCCCTGTTTGAATTGCTAATACTTCATCTCCGCCCCAAGCTTTTACTGTTTCAGATTCTGGACTATTTGAGTTAGTTAATCCATCTTCGGATATATAACCTAGAGATTTAAAAGCTGCATTTAATTCTGTCGTTGCATCTGTTGGTAGAGTAGTACCAAGTGGTGCAACATGTATAGCACCGCCAATTCTTGGTTTACCATAGGTTACATTTTTAGAGTCTTGCATGATTTTCTCTCCTTTCAATAATGTTTAATATCGTATACTGCTTGATATCTGTATTTTTTCGTTGTTGTATCCGTAAAGTTATAGTCAGTGTTTAATTTTACGCTTGCAATTTCATCAAGCTCAATTAAACTGTCTACCGCCTTTTTCACTTCTTCATTTAAAGCTGCTGCGTCATACATACTTTTTGCGTGACTTTGAAATGCAAAGGTAGAGCCGCCTAATTTATTCAAACTATTACTGCCAGTTTTCTCAAAGAGTACATATTTTCCATCTGCTGGTAAAGGATCTGGCTTTTCAAGGCGGACCGGTACTGATAGCTTAGATTTTAAATGATTAAGAATTACAACCTCAATCATCCCCTCACCGCCTTTAGAATTGTGTTATGCTTAAGGTTCTCTCGTTTAGCTTTAATGCTATCCGCCCACACCATAGCATTAGCTCGGTTTTTCCCGATATAAATATCTTGTTCGTAACCTTCACCA
>DURT01000036.1 GCA_012843025.1 Tissierellia bacterium
ACCTTATGTTACATTTGGAGGAGCTGCTCAAGGCTGGGCCTTTACATCCGGTTATTTAGCAGGGGAAATTGTTGCTGAATATGTATCAAACAAATAAATATTTTTGAACATAAAAACCGAAAACAACTCGAAATAGTATTTCGAGTTGTTTTTTTGTGATTACAAAATCTAAAAAATATGGTATAATTTTAACAAAATTATTGGGGAGTGGATTAAAATAAAATACCAGATAGGAAGAATTTCTAAGTATTTGGGAGTAACAACAGAATCATTAAGGCATTATCAAAAGTATTCTATTTTAGAGCCGAAAAAAGATAAGGACAGTACTTATAAGTATTATGATCCTATTTCTGTTGGCAGACTTCTGGCCATGCGAAAAATGAGAACGGCCGGCTACAGCTTAGCCGACATATCAAAAAACATGACAGACTTCTCTCTTGAATACTATTATAAAACTTTTCATAAAAATACGCAAACAGCTAAGAAGAAGTTAGAGTATCAAAAAATCCTGATAGAGAGAATGGAAAGCCATATAGAATTTGTCGAGAAATTGTTTCATGAAGATTTTACCTTTGAAATTGAAAAAAGTCCTGACTATTATTGCTTTGATTATATGATTGGCAATAAATTAGTATTGCATGAAGAACCTTACCTTGAACAATTTGCCCGGTGGTCGGAATATATGTTGTTTGTTTTAAACTACTCTCCATGTTCCTATGATATTTTGGCTGAGGGAATTAATGAAATAAAAATAGGCTTGATTGCTGAAGAAAGATTTATTGATTTCTTCAATTTAGATACTTCCGGACTTGTTTATAAGCGTGAATCTAAATTATGTGTAACTTGTCCGATAAGACATAATCTCCATGGGAAACTGATAGGAAAAATTAAATTGCAGGATATTGAAGAATACTTATTAGAGAACAATCTGACACCTACAGGTGAACCTTTTTATGTAGGTGAAGTTTCTTTTCATCAAGATGGTGAAGAGTTCTTTTACAGTAAACTGTACATACCAATAGAATAAACTAATAATCCAGAAAGAATATATTAATTAGTTAAACATGAGCTTTGTTAATATTGAATACTTGAATCGACGTATGATATAATAAACAAAATTTTCTAAGGAGGATCAGCGTGCATAATTTTAAAGAAATTAAGCCTGAACAATTAGACAAAAATGCTTTTCATTTAATAAATGACGAATGGATGTTGATTACAGCTGAAAAAGATAATAAAGTAAATACCATGACTGCATCTTGGGGCGGGTTAGGCATTATGTGGAATAAAAAAGTTGTAAATATAGTAATACGACCCCAGAGATATACAAAAGAGTTCATAGATGCTTCAGATACATTTTCATTATGCTTTTTTGACAAGGAATATAAGAAAACAATGGCTTATATAGGTTCTGTTTCAGGAAGAGATGAAAATAAAATAGAAAAAAGCAATTTAACGGTTAAATATATTGATAACACTCCTTATTTTGAAGAAGCCAATTTGGTTTTTATATGTAAGAAGTTGTATGCTCAGGAAATGAAGCCGGAATGTTTTATAATGACTGAATTAGATTCTGAATACTATCCAAATAAAGATTATCACACCTTGTATATTTCTGAAATTGAAAAAATTTATTTAAAATAAAATTCTTCCTGAAAGCAAAATTCCATGCAAATGATATTGGATTTTTTAGTGCAAAAATAGTCTGGTAAAAACCAGACTATTCCTAACAATTACATTATTTAAGTTCTTATTGCTTTTATGTTACAGAGCACGTCCAACATCATTTCCTTCCCTGATGGCCATGGCGATGTTGAAAGGCTCATTACAGTCACCTATTGCATATATTTCTTTTACTGAAATACCGTCCAGTAAAGATTTATTAGGCAATAAATCTGCGGCGTTTATAATAGAATCTGCTTCGATCACATATTCAACTCCTAGTTCAGATGCAACGGTAACTTTACCATCGCTAATTTTCTTGATCTTAGAGTTAGAGTATACCTTTACACCTAATGAGTAAAGTGTTGTAGTCATAAAACGTTGAGCATGGTGAGATTGTTGCTTATCAAGATCTTCATCAGGATTAGGTGTTACAATAGTGACATTTTTCTTACGTACCGTCAGCCATAAAGCAGCATCAAATGCTTGAGCGTTTGAGCCATATATTATAACTTTTTCACCAACATTACTATTCATAAATTTTTCATACTCTATAATTGGAACATTGCCTCCACTTACACCTACATCACCAGGTAAAGCTCCTACTGCTAATACTACAGCATCAGGGGCTTCTTTGTTAATTAGCTCTACATCAACTTCAGTATTTAATACAACCTTTACACCATTAATCTCTAACTGTCTTGCTAAGTAATTTCTAAGGTCTAAAAGGTTTTCGTGAGGTCCTTTAACTATATGGGCAAAAATGAGATTACCGCCAAGCTCACCTTTTTTCTCATAAAGGGTTACATTATGACCACGTGCTGCAGCTATACGTGCTGCTTCCATACCAGCAGGTCCGCCTCCTATGACCATTACGTTTTTTGCAACTTCAGCAGATGGAAGCTCATAAGTTGATGGCCCATTTTCGGTCATAACCCGTTGTGTTAGTGCGTTAACGCGGCAATATCCCATCGCACGATTCATCTCATTTGATCCAATGTGGCAATGTAAGCAACGAGTACAAGGAGCAATTTCATCGATACGTCCCTCTCTAAGTTTATTTACATATTCGGTATCAGTAGTAAGTGGCCTATTCATTAGATAAAAGTCAACTTTGCCATCAGCCAAAGCCTTTTCAAAGAAATCAGGTGCATGTGCCGGATCCATGTAGGTAACAGTACCACAAGGAATGCTAAGGGCTTCCTTGTATCTTGCAACAATGTTTATTAACATACCTGCGCCACTATGATTTGCAATTAGCTGTCCTTGCCAATGTTTAGAGAAATCCCACTGAGTACCATAGCCTGTAGCACCTTCAACACCGTTTAAAATAAAGTATAAGTCACTTCCAAATTGACAAGGATGGTTGTCTAATGGCCCTAAGCGAAGATGCAGAGAGTCACAACCAGCAGCTTCAATAAGTTTGGCCAATTCTATTCCCTCTTCAATTGTTGTAACTTTATTATGTGGTAAAGTAACTTCATTGTCTAATGTTGCTAAAGTGGCGTTATTTGTAAGATTATCATTTTCTTCTATACAGTTCATCAAAACCTGAACAACAAAATCTTTTCCACAGGCTTTTTTAATTTTTTGTACACTTTCTGTTACAAAACGAGCGCGGTTTTCAAAACTGCCTGCACCATATTCGTCAGTACGCTTGTTATGGAAACGTGAAAGGAAGTGCTCTCCAAGATTAAAACCTGCAGCATTAATTTCAAAAGCGACAAAGCCCATTTCTTGCAATTGCTTAGCTGTTTTTACATAGCGATCCTGATACGCAATAATTTCTTCTTTTGTTAGTTCGTTAACTGATTTTGGGGAGAATCCATACGTTTGGTAACCTAATTTGGCACCATATTTACCGCACTCAGCTACAAGCTTTTTGCCAAATTCAATTGCTTCTGGAGGTGTTGGACTTCCGTCAGCAGGTGGTTCTAAAGCTGCTACCATTTCAACCCAAATAAATTCAATACCACCTTTTGCAAATTGTATGTAATACTGGAGCAATTCATCGGTAAGCCCTGCCAAATAAGTAGCTGATCCTGCAGCAGATTTAATCATTCGATGGCTGAGATTAAGTGGACCAATTTTCAAAGGTGAAAATAATGTCTTGAAATCTGTTGTGTTCTGACGGTAATTATAGTCCTGTGGATTAACATATGCTTGCGGGATAAATTCTGTCTCTACCTTACTTGCCTCTACCTTATCGACTACTTCTTTATTTCCATTATTTGTCTCAGTGGTTGTAGGCGTAGTGCATGATGTAAGTGTTGATCCTGCAGCAATCAATCCTGCAGCCCCAACACCTGCTAAGAATTCTCTTCGTGTTATACCCATACTTATACTCCTTCCTAATAACGTTTTCCCTGGTGCTATTGAATAGAACTATCTTTAGCAACCATTTGATAATATCATATATGAATGTTTATTTATTGTCAATATTAGTTGCATTACCCAATTATGGGAAAATTATTTCATTCAAAAACACCTAAGAACTCGAAAGATTCTTAGGTGTTATATTTCTTAAAAATATCTCTTGCTGTTGCAGTATTCTTCATATAGGCGAAGACCTTCGCCGAATCTTTGGAAGTGTATGATTTCGCGTTCTCTTAGCCATCTTAAAGTGTCTTTTACTAAGGGGTCATCAGTAAGAGCAATTAAGTTTTCATAAGTGGCTCTTGCTTTTTGCTCTGCTGCCATGTCATTATATAAATCTGCTATAGGATTTCCTTTTGCCTGAGTATATTTTGAATCCCAATGTTCACCTTCAGCATCTACTAAGAATGGACATGTTTCATGATCCGCAAAATATCCTCCCATCCCCGCTGCTATTAATTCATCCTTGGTAGCGCCTTTAATTAATTTTTTAAACAAGGTGGCAACCATTTCCATGTGGCCTAGTTCTTTAGTTCCATCAAGTTATCAGTGATTTCCGAAAAAGACTTCAAACCCTTGGTTATCAAGGGTTTGAGTCTGGTAACCGTGGGTATAATACTAATTCAAAATCGTCAGGTGACGTATGCCATCGACCACCTTGCTTTTTGGTATATACAACTTTTTCTAATACCTCTTTTAGCAGGTCGTTTTTAGCCTGCGGTGTAGGCAGTGCATAATAAGTTTCAATCAGTTTCTCGACTTTTGGTATTATGACTTTACGGGCTTCTTCTCGCTGTTCTTCCTCTGCTATTTTAGACTGTAGTTCTTGATAATCCAGTTCGGCTTGTTTTATTCGTTCAGCAAGTACCTGCGACCTTTGCTTGTATTTTTCAATATCGTATACACCTTGCTCGAGAAGGTCATCGAGCTTGGATTGCTGCGTGTGAATTGTTTCAATTTCTTTTTTCAATTTTATTAGCGATTTGCGAGCCAAATCCAGAGCCGATTTAGCTGCCTTTGGCTTATCTGAAATATTCCACTGTAGCTTATAACCGGCCAACCAATCTTTAAGTCCTTCAATCACCTTATCCTCAACTAAATGTAGGTGTGAACTCACATTATCACAAGATGTTACTGGACACATTAGGGTGTCAGGATACCTGTTACTATAGGGACGTCTTACCAATCGTCGTCCACATATACCACATATCACTAATCCAGACAAGGGATTTTGGACGGTTTTTCGTACACCTATTGGTCTTGGAGGATTTTTCTTCATCAGCTCTTGTGCT
>DURT01000037.1 GCA_012843025.1 Tissierellia bacterium
GGATAATCCTGCTGCCTAATACTACTACCTACGCATTTATTCCACGGTCTGTTGACAACGAGCCTCTCATGGCATGTTTATAGGCATCAGGGGCATCCCTCTGCCTACAGGGGTAAGGCTATGCCGGTATAGTGATGCCCGGCAATTAGCCTAACATGCCATGTACTCATTATCAACAGCTTTCGCGGCATAAACGCTTCGGTTCAGCAGGTAGTAAAAAGTTCCACATCCTGCTGACTGGAATACCGAGGGAATTTACACACTAATTTGGATTTGACTAATATTGACATAAATTGATATATAAGTTAAAATATATACATATTAATGTTAATAACAAAAAAAGGTGGTATTAATATGAAAAGGAAATTTAAGCCAATTATGCTTTGGGTGCTGTCATTAATTATTTTTTTAAGTAGTTTTTCAGCCCCAATACAAGCACAAGCATTATCAGAGGATTACGGAACAGATTTATATCCTAATACTCAAAATTTTATATCAAATCAAAGAAACATAGAAGTTGAAGATGGTATATCAACATCATTTGAAGTAGATTTATATTCTAACTCCAGTTTAAATAAAGGTATAACTACTCAAGCTTTTTATTTACCTAATCAATTTATTGTAACGACTACACCTTATTCATCATATTTCTTAATTACTTTAACAAATGTGGGTGCAGACAGAATTTCAAGTGCTACAGTATCTTTAAGACTAAATGATAATATAACCGGTAAATATTTAGCATCACATACAAAGAAATTTACTAATTTGAAAGTTGGCACTACCTCATTTAAATGGTATAGGTCAAAATCTAATACTGTAGAAGAACAAATTACGACAAGTCTTGTAGGATATGATGGTGGTCAGAATTTTAGTGGCTCTGCAAAAACTGTGAGATGGAATTTTGTTGGAGGTGCCTACGGAACTATTCTTTCTTATGGTGGACATGTACATCACTGCCCAGCAAATTCAGTTAATGGATTGACTACATATAATGGTCCCGCACTAAGAATGCTTACATCAGACCATAAAAAAACTGCAAGTTACGGAAGTAAAGCGACAGCTGTTGCATATCGTAATAAACAAAAACAATTAATTTCAAGTGGCAAGTTTGATGTTGCAATGCAAATGGACGTAGATGATATCCGAAGCAAATTTGGAACAAAGTATAACAAGGCAATTACACAGATGATTAACTATGCCGTAGGTAAAGGTTACATTAAATCAGGGAAAGTAAAATAAAATGGAGGAGAAATATTAATATGAATTTCACGTTATTACCTTTTGAAGGTACAGATAGTATTAAACTTGGAATGACAAGTTCGGAAATCAAATCAATTTTAGAAGACTCGCCTGAACATGTGAATAAAAGTAGTTGGAATAATGACATGGATCAATTTGATTTTGTGCAGGTAGAATATAATGCCGACAACAAGAGTATATCTTTTGAATTTTATAGTCCAGCAAATGTATTTTTCAATAATTTTCAGATTATTGAAGCGGATTATTTTGAGGTAAAAATGCTTTTTGAAACTTTAGACGAAAACCTAATATATGAAGAAGAAGTGGGATTTATCTCTACTAAGTATCAAATGGGAATTTACGCACCAGGAGAATCATCAAATCGCATTGTTGAAGCAGTTCTTGTTGGTGAAGAATCATATTATGATGCTGTTGTTTCAGAGCTACAAGGGTAGTTTTTGATAGTATTGCTTTGATAGTATTGCGAGGTGGATGGTTGGTACCAAGGTTATTAGACTGATTTATATTAAGCAAGTGTGCTATTTAAATATAATTGATTTTATAGACAAATTAACAATCATCGTGGGCATACTATCGAAAAGAGTGCCAAACAGCTATTTTAAACTGGTCATTAAATCAACTATATTAATAGTATAAAAACACATAACTTAACGCAATATAAATGGCATTGATGCTAGAAAGGGTTCTGCTTTTTTGTATAAAGAGATTAAAAGTTAGTTTTAAAGGAATATTCACTAGAAGTGAATGCTGGCGAATATATATAAATAGTGACATGCTAAAATGTTTCTATTAATAGAGCCTATAATAAATTTTGTGTAAAGTGAATAAAAAGTACTCTTTCTTGGCAATAATTAGATAAATAGAAATACAATAAATTACCAGGAAGAAGATTTTCATCAGTATGTATTAACACATCTACTTTGTTCTCGTTCACTTCATATCCCCAATTTATAATTTTAGAATCTAGAATTCGTTCTGAAGCACCATCTCTAACTGAAATTATTGTTTTGGTATCAAAGTCCAGTAAGTCTAACTTGTCAATTCTTACTTTTCCTATAATATAGAGTTTATCATAATTTAGTAATAAAAATTGGATTGATTCATCTCTTATGATAATATCAACAATCTTACTTTCGCCGTTTACTTTGTACTCCTTTTTCTGAATCTATAAAGAAAAGAGTCCTTTTTCAAAATATCACCGATCTTATAATCTGTTTCAAAGGAAGACTTATCAGAATCAACAGTAAATTCAACAGTGATACTGTCCATATAAATATCGGGTGAATCCCCAATAACATTGCCATCTACTTCTAATTTACTGGTAATTATACCAGACTCCACCGACGATCGCAATACAGTAGTTTTATCAATAATCTCCTCAACAATTTCTGTATTGTTTTTAGAGGAAAGAAAATACAGCACACCAAAGATACAAGTGGTCAGTAACAACGCTATGCAAAAGAAAGGAAGTAATTTTCTCATAATTTTTTCCCCTTCCGCGTCATTGCGAAATTATCACATCTATTAACTGTTCAATATCTTTGACATCGTTATCCATTATCGGATAAATGGGATCAAAAACAACAACCACACTATTATGAATGTTCGTTGCATTATTAGTTGTTTTATATTCAAAAAATAAGTTAGTTGAAATGTAGCTATTAGTGTCAACCTTTTTTGAATCAAATGAAAAACTGATTTTTACCTGTTCTCCTTTTTTTACGGTTATTGGGAAGGTTGCACTTTGTGATTGAGCATTATTAATTGAATAGGTTATATCAATTGGTTCTAAAAAATCATCAAAGAAAATCCTTTCAATTGTTAGATCTTCAGTTGCATTAAATTCATATGTTGCACCTGCGTCGCTGTTGTTTATATAGCTTGATGCAAACTCATTAGGAATAACAGAGATTTGAAGAGCTTCTGTAAAAATATTTCCTTCATCAAACTTATGCTTAACTGGTGTTGAAAAAGATATATCTCGACGCTCCCCATCAACGTTTAAAACAAGGTTGTTGAACTCGCAGCTTTGAACTGCACCCTTCTTTGTGATTTCCAGCATAATATATTTTGTATATAATCCTTTATATTTATATTAATTTAACGCATCCACACTATTGTCTATAATATTAACATCAAAATCATCATTATTTATATTAGCACCTTCAAGACCTATGTACTTAATATCAGAGATTTTTTTGTTTGAAAACAAAGCGATATTAAAGGAAAGAACTTCAGGGCTTTTTGAATTAATAAAAACTTTTGATGCATTGCTTGCGAAATCCACCATTGCATCTTGGCTTCCGAAATTGGAATTATTGCAAGAGGGGAAAAAGGCAATTACGAAAACCAGAACAAATAATCGGACAAACTTCCATAATTTCATTTGGTTATTCCTCCTAATTTAAATATAATTTCAATGCAGGAAGGTAGCCCACGCATATCTTCCTGCATTGACTCGCTCAGCGATTGCTAACGGGACGATGGATATTAGTACAATGAAACTCCACTATAGGACGCATTGTTCTTGTTGTAAACGATAGAACGATATGCTTCGCTTCTTGGTGCAAAAAACTGAATAGTGCCTTTTTTTGTGCTTCCTGAGAATTTTTCAATCTTTATTTTGTAGGTATTCATGCATACGTTATAACTATAGTAACCTTTAGGAGCTGTTTTCTCAATGGTTCTTGTCGAAGTGTTTGCAATACCCCAAGTTCGTGATGAAACTTTCTCGATTGAACCGCCAACATTAGCAGGGACTCCATAGCTGGAAAAATCAACCCCAGCATTGAGCGAAGATTTTGTTTGTGATCCAATCGAAAAATTCTTAGTCTGAGACAAAACTATGCTAGTGTTGTTTTTGTACTCAAAACCAGAAGATGTTTTGGCAGTCCCGTGCCATACCATGAACCAATTTGGATCTCTGTAAACTTTGGCAGTGAAGTTTTCTTTCCACCATAAGGTTCCTGTGCTGAATGAATAGCTATTATAATACGAGTAAGCCGTACTAGCAGGGGTAATTGTAAAAGTTATAAGGCTTATAGTTATGAGTTTTTTGCTTTGTACCTTTTTTACAATTCCTTTGCAAAAATTCTCTTTAGCAAACTTACTTATTTCGAGATAAAAACAATAAAAAAATAATTTTAGCCATTCTTTTTCCTGATATTTACATTTGGTAGCTAAAA
>DURT01000005.1 GCA_012843025.1 Tissierellia bacterium
AATTAAATGAAAAGGAGAATAATTATGAGAAATCTAAAAAAATTATTAATATTAGCATTAATAGCTACATTAGCAATTACAGTTATCGGATGCGGCAACAATGAGCCGGCACCATCAGGGGAAACACCTGCTGGGGAAACCCCATCACAAGGAGAACTTACGAAAATTACAGTAGCGGCAACGCCAGTACCGCATGCAGAAATATTAAAACAAGTAAAGTCTGAATTAAAGGAAAAAGGATTTGATTTGGAAATTATTGAATTTTCCGACTATGTTCAACCAAACTTAGTAGTGGAAGCAGGAGATATTGATGCAAACTTCTTCCAGCACACACCTTACTTAGACAACTTTAATGAAGAAAAGGGAACTAACTTAGTATCTGTGGGAGCCATCCACTATGAACCCTTAGGAATTTATCCAGGACAATCAAATGATTTATCAAATGTTCCCCAAGGGGCAACTATAGCTGTTCCCAACGATACTACCAATGAAGCAAGGGCTCTTCTCTTACTTGAAGCCAATGGGCTAATAACCCTTAAAGAAGGGGCAGGACTTACGGCTACTAAGAATGATATAGCTGAAAATCCTTACAACATAGACGTTATTGAGTTAGAAGCTGCACAGGTGGCAAGAGTTGTAGGAGAAACAGACTTTGTAGTACTAAATGGCAACTATGCCCTAGAAGCAGGTTTTAACGTAGAAACAGATGCTTTAGCCAAGGAGGAACAAGATTCCCAAGCAGCTCAAACATATGCAAACATCCTTTGTGTAAAGGCAGGAAATGAAGAAACAGAAAAAACTAAAGCACTTTTAGATGCTTTGAAAAGCGATAAAGTAAAACAATATATTGCGGAAACCTACAAGGGTGCAGTAGTAGCAATAGACTAAAAAATCCTTCGCGAAAGCGAAGGATTTTTTTATGGGACCTTTACAAACACAAATGCATCTAAGTAAATGTGAGTATATGATTTATCATACCTATCTACACTTATATGGTCTATTAAAATCTTTATTTTCAACTCTTCATTTTCCTTTATAATTGTAAGATCTTCTTGACTCAATTGAGATTTGGATTCTGATGGGTTTTCAAATAAATCATCAACAAATTCTTTCATAGATATCTCCATTACAAGGTCTTCCTTATGGAGAACTAATAAAGTTAAATTTCCATCCTCATCATATTTTTCTTGAAGAGTATAATCTTTACCATTTAGATTAAATCTGCCTATCTCCGTTAATGAATATAAATTATTTCGCGAATAAATTTTAAATAATATATCGTATCCCTTGATATTAATTACTTGGCTATCATCCAAGAAAGCACTTACAAAAAATCTACCTTCATCATTAGGATAGTATCTTTCATAATACTGGTCAAATCCATAAACTTTCTTAAAGTCAGCATAGTAGTTTTCATTGAATTCTTCAGGAAGCCACTCAATTTTTTCTATATAGCCCATCCCATGTAAATAATTAGATATATTTGTGATTTCATATTTATCTTCATTTGGTATATCTGATTTCTGTAGTAGTTGGTTATTAACCAACATATTATTTCTCTCTAAAATTTCTCTCAACCTGTTTTCCTGACTGTTTTTTGAAACAGTAAAAGCATCCACGGGAGGAATTATTGATATTAAGGCAAAGAAAGCAGATAAAAGCACTATGGCGTTAGGATTTTTTCTTTTGCTGAAGATAAGCATTAAGGAACATACTATTGAAAACACTCCAAATAATACAATATAGTACCTGGATTCGGTAATACCATAGGCATCAATACGAATATAGGAAGATACCATTTG
Source organism: Tissierellia bacterium (assembly GCA_012843025.1). Lineage (GTDB taxonomy): Bacteria > Bacillota > Clostridia > Tissierellales > Sedimentibacteraceae > Sedimentibacter. The sequence goes on from DURT01000005.1 coordinate 1,803, forward strand.
CATTACTACCAAGGGTATGAGAACTATGGGGAAAAACTTTCTGAACAAGAGGGAAAACTTGTTTTCTAAGTTCGAACTTAAAATATAAATAAAGTATCCTGCAGCAGAATACCCTAAAACCATGGGTCCCACTTGCCCTACTGGCCACACTCCCGTTACCAATATTTTTATGAAATATATTACTAATACTGCAGAAAAAACTGTAATAAGAGGAATAGTTATATATGAAACCAAAATATCCAAAAATTTAGGATAATTATATGAAATATCTTTTTTTGCAGTGTCCTCTTCTTTATTAGAATTAAATTTCGGCAGCAAGGAAAGATAATACAAGGGCGTGAAAAATATAAAAACTATATTTGCTACATGAGCATACAATTTATAATCTATTCTATAAAGAAGTATATTAACGGCACTTAAAATTGCCCCAATACCTAAGTATAAAACTATTCCATATAAAATGGAAGTAAAAGCAGATTTAAAGTGAGAAAGGGCAATATTGCCAAAATTCACCTTATCTTTGGCCGATGGTAAGTAAAGATAAGCCGCAAACAATGCAAAGGAAATAACCAACAAGTGTATGAGAGAATAACTTGTAACTTTTGCATCCGTCATGAAAAAATAATAACCAATTGCAAAAACAATAGTTAATCCATAGAATGAAAATTGATATTTGTACAAACTTTCAAATCTTTCAAGCATGAATTTTACGGCTGTAGATAAGAAAGTACCGAAAATCCCTGCAAATATTAATCTTGATAAAATATCCCCATCAAAATCGGATAAACTTTCGATTAGGATAAACATTATACTTGTTAAAAATGCCAAAAAGATTATCGACATGGGAAATCTTACGAAGGTAGTTCTAATATTATATGCTATATTACTAAAAAAACTTTTAATTTTACTCATATGTCACCTCTTTCATCTTTCTTATATATGACGTTTTAAAAATAATAAAGTTCCTTGCGCTAATATAAGGAAAAAAGCAGCAGATTATTCCTTAAGAAATATGAAACACCGACTAAACGCCGGTGTTACTTAATGTCGAAAGAATTTCAACTATTTACTGACGGGATTACTTATTCCTCAATGGCTTCAATGCACTAGCCCATGCAATTACTTGGTCTAACATTGAATGAACCTCATCAATATGACGTGGATCAGGTTTAAACTCATTCATATTCACAAAATCAGTGAACAAAGACAACATTACTTGAGCTCTTACATCTGCCATATGAAGTTCTGCCGCAATTACCCTTAAATGTTCTACAGCTCGCGATCCACCGGCGCTTCCGTAACTTACGAAGCCAGCAGATTTATTTTGCCATTCAACATTTAAATAGTCGATTGCATTTTTCAATGCCCCGGGAACACTGTGGTTATATTCAGCAGTTACGAATATATATCCGTCAAATTCTGCTATTTTCTGCGACCATTTCTTTGTATGTTCCTTTGTATAATTTTGCATCATAGCTGGATAAGGTTCGTCATACAGAGGTAAGTTGTAATCCAAGACATCAACTATTTCAAATTCTGCATCTTTTCTTTCTTTAGCCAAATCAAACACCCATTTTGCAACAGATTCGCCGATTCGTCCCGGCCTTGTGCTTCCTAAAATTATAGCTATTTTCATCATATATTCCTCCTGTATAGGTATCTATATTATTTAAGTATACTTGTGTATAACATTATCATTACCCATAAATATTTAAAGTAAACATAGAATAAAAATTTAATTGAGATTTTCCAAGCTTGTGAAATTTATATTGTATTGATATTTTCAATATGATAATATAAAGCTAATAAGTACTACATACAGAAAGGAAATTATTATGAAAAACTATGTAATAGTAACGGAGTCGACGACAGATCTTCCTAAAAACATGGTTGATGAATTAGGAATTACAGTTATTCCCATGACTTTTGGTTTTGAAAATGAAAGTTATTTAAATTACCCAGATAACAGAGAGATGGATATACATACATTTTATGAGAGATTGAAAAATGGAGAAAGATCTACAACTACCCTAGTAAATTCTAAGACTTTTGAAGAATATTTTGAGCCTATTCTAAAAGCAGGAAACGACATACTATACATAGGATTTTCTTCTGGTTTAAGCGGAACATTTAGTTCATCCTTAATAGCAGCAGAAATACTGAAGGAAAAATATCCTGACTCGGAAATAATATGTACTGATACATTGGCAGCTTCTATGGGGGAAGGCTTACTGGTTTACTATGCTGCAAAGATGAAACAAGAAGGTAAAAGTATTCACGAAGTCAGCCAGTGGGTAGTAGATAACAGATTAAAACTTTGTCAGTGGTTTACAGTAGACGATTTAAACCATTTGAAAAGGGGAGGCAGAATTAATGCAATGACTGCCACCTTAGGAACCGCCCTTAATGTTAAACCAATTCTTCATGTAGATGATGAAGGACATTTAATTCCTGCTTACAATGTAAGAGGACGAAAGAAATCCATTAATGCCTTGCTGGAGAAAATGGAAGAACTTTGTGTAAATCCTGAAGAACAAACAGTATTTATAAGTCATGCCGACAGCTTAGAAGATACCCAATACTTAGCAGATATGATTAAAGAAAAACTCCACGTAAAAGAAGTTATAATAAACTTCATAGGTCCCGTAATCGGTTCCCACACTGGTCAGGGAGCAATCGCCCTATTTTTCATAGGAAAATCAAGAAAATAATAAAGGCCTAAAAATACCATTGACAATTACCTAGGCTTTTAGTTATAATAGTACTTGCTGTAAAGCGCATGGAGAGGTGTCCGAGTGGTTGAAGGAGCACGCCTGGAAAGCGTGTATACGGGGAACCGTATCTGGGGTTCAAATCCCCATCTCTCCGCCATAATTTAAAATTCAATGCTTTACAACAAGTCTTAATTAAATAAAGGCGAAGTTCGCCAAGTGTAAAATAAACCCTATCAATAATGATGGGGTTTTATTATTTAATACCTAAGGCATTATAAGTTTTTTGTTGTATTATGAAAAAATATAATTAAGGTTGACAATTCTATTATATTGCAGTTTATAAAAGCCATTGGTATAATATAACTAGGAAATATTGTACGGACATAGTTGGAAAGCTCAAATTGTAAATATAGGGATGAGAGGTATATTCTGTGAGAAAGATATTGATAACCGGGGCACTAGGCCAAATAGGCTCTGAATTAACAGTGAAAATGCGGGAAATATACGGAACAGACAATGTAGTGGCAAGTAGCAGAAGAATAAAAGAAGGACATGAAGAGTTAATTGAATCGGGACCCTTTGAAGTTGTTAACATTAATGATATTAAGGCATTAGGGGAAATCGTAGACAAATATAAAATAAATACCATAGTAAATCTTGCAGCGATTCTATCTGCTGTTGGAGAAAAATATCCTGACAAGTGCTGGAATGTAAATATGAACGGCTTGTACAATGTGCTGGAAGTGGCAAGAGAAAAAGGGTGCATGGTATTTACACCTTCTTCAATTGCTGCATTCGGACCTACCACACCTCCTGACAAAACCCCTCAGGACACAATACAAAGACCTACTACTATGTATGGGGTGACCAAGGTAGCAGGGGAATTGCTGTGTGACTATTATTTTAAAAGATTTGGAGTAGATACCAGAGGTGTCCGCTTTCCGGGACTTATTTCCTATGAAACCCTGCCTGGCGGAGGAACGACAGACTATGCAGTCCATATATACTATGAAGCTTTAAAGAATAAAAAATATACAAGTTTTATTGCTAAGGGAACTTATATGGATATGATGTATATGCCTGATGCATTAGATGCAATTATTAATCTTATGGAAGCAGATCCTTCAAGATTAATACATAGAAATGCCTTTAACGTAACAGCTATGAGTTTTGAACCCGAAATGATAGCTGAATCCATAAGAAAGTACATCCCTGAATTTGAACTATACTATGATGTAGACCCTGTAAGACAGGGAATTGCTGAGTCCTGGCCAAACTCATTAGATGATTCTGCTGCCCGAGAAGAATGGGGCTGGAACCCTAAATATGACTTAGATGCTATGACTGAAGATATGCTTGAAAAACTTAAAAGGAAGTTAAATAGTTAATATGGTATCCATTGAAGAAGTACAAATAATGTTGGATGAAATAGTAGAGGAATTTCCTCCAGGGCTGTTTAAGGATCTTAACGGAGGAATACTTTTACTGCCACAAATAAAGCTTCACAAAAAGAGTATAGGCGAAGATCTCTATGTCCTTGGAGAATACCGCAACGAAAGAATTTCAGGCAGATACATAATTGTTTACTACGGTTCTGTAAATAAACTATATGGTAATCTACCAAGAAATAAACTTAAATCTAAACTTAGAACTATTATAAAACATGAATTTACTCATCACTTAGAATCCTTAGCAGGAGAAAGAGATTTAGAAATAGAAGATGAACGACAATTGTATAAATATATAAGGAGTAAGAAAAGACCCAATAACAACAAATAGATGCTGCCCGTTATAACGAGCAGACTTTTTTTGTGTAACAACAAGGTTCATGGTACCAAAAATAATTTTTGATTGTGTTAATAGTGGTTTCTTATCAGAATAGGAAAATATAATCTTTTATTTTTTTGGTTATAATAAACCTATTACAAAGAAAGGAAGCAAGTATGAGTATTTCTTTTGAAATATTACGAAATGAATTAATCGGAAAAAACTACATATTTGAAACTCCTTACGGTGAAAGAATGATGACATATGCAGATTATACTGCATCGGGAAGAACTTTAAACTTTATTGAAAATTACTTACTTGAAATACAGAAATCCTATGCCAATACCCATACGGAAGATAATTATACGGGAAAAATAATGACTAAATTATTGCTTAAATCGGAAGAAATAATTAAAAGACACGTAAATGGGGAAAAAAATTGCTTCGTAATTCCTGCTGGCACAGGTGCTACAGGGGCTATAGAATATTTGGCTAAAATATTAGGAATATATATACCTCCTGCTTCAAAAATAGTCATAGGAAATATAATAAAAGAATACTACAAAAGTAATAAAAGTATCGATGAAATAACTAAGTCTCCTGAGTATTTAAAACATGTTCCTGTAGTATTTATAGGACCTTATGAACATCATTCCAACATACTTATTTGGGAAGAAGGAATAGTAGAGTTGGTGGAAATAGGACTTACGTCCCAGGGTACTATTGATCTATATGAATTAAAAGAAAAAATTTCCCATGAGAAATACAAGGATAGATTAAAAGTAGGGTCGTTTTCTGCTGCATCAAATGTTACTGGAATAATGACACCAGTGTATAAGATAGCGGGAATTCTTCATGAAAACAATGCATTTGCTTGTTTTGATTTTGCCGCATGTGCTCCCTATGTAGAAATAAATATGAATAAAAGTAATAAAGAATATTTTGACGCCATATACTTAGCTCCTCACAAATTTTTGGGAGGTCCTGGCTCCTCAGGTATATTGGTTATTAATGAAAAAATATACGACAATACTATTCCTCCTACCGTTTCTGGAGGGGGAACTGTCAGTTATGTAAGTCCCTATGCCTATGATTATATTAATGATGTGGAATTAAGAGAAATGGCTGGCACTCCAGGTATTATACAAGTTATTAAAGCTGCACTAGTAATGGAATTAAAAGATATGATAGGAATGGAAAATATTGAATCCATAGAAAAACATTATACCAAGATAGTCCTAAACAGACTTAAGAAAATTAAAAATATAGAAATTTTAGGACCAACTAACGAAGAAATCCGATTACCTATATTTTCTATCAAAATAAAACATAAAGACAAATATATCCATCCTAAATTTGCAGCTAAACTTCTTAACGATCTCTTTGGGATACAGACGAGAGCAGGCTGTGCCTGTGCAGCTCCCTACGGTCACAGATTATTGGATATAAGCAAAGAAGATTCTCTTATTTTCAGACACTTTATTAAGGAGGGCTTAACATCTATAAGACCGGGATGGATAAGGTTTAATCTCCACTATATAATGACGGAAAAGGAGGTTGAATTCATCTGTGATGCTATTGAGTTTTTTGCCTGTTATGGACATTTGTTTCTTTCTGAATATATATTAGATTTAAAATCAGGTGAATGGAATCATATGTCTCATAATGTATCCTACAAGGTTATTGAAAATTTCGGGGTTAAAGAAAGCCTTAGATTTGTCAAAGGAAACAGCGTAAATCACAGAGAGGAAAAAAATACTCCAGTCGAAGAATATAAAAAATACCTGTATCAAGCAAAAAAATTAGCTAAACAATTGGAAAAAAGAGATTTGGAATTAAAAACTCTCCAGTATGATGAATGTCCTTCTTGGTTCTATTTCATTCATTCTAAATAGATTATTTTTGTTTAATAAAATTGTTACATATGGCGTAGTAGATAAGTAACTAAGTCAATTGAGCCTGCTTTGAAATACAATTAGAAGGGATGGAAATTCTTCTTAACACTTGTTAAATTCAAAAAAATGGTTATAATTAAGTAAAAAGGTAAAGAAGGATTTCTATGAATATAAATATTCCTAAGGAAGTTAAAACGGCATTAAATATTTTACATAACAATAATTTCGAAGCCTACATAGTAGGTGGTTGCGTAAGGGACAGTCTTATGGGAAAAGCTCCTACAGACTGGGATATAACTACTTCTGCAAAGCCAGATGAAATAATAAAGTGTTTCAGTGAATACAGAACTATTGAAACAGGAATAAAACATGGTACTGTCACTGTAGTTATTAGTAAAATGCCAATAGAGATTACCACCTACAGGGTTGACGGAAAATATAGCGATAACAGGCGTCCCGATGAGGTTTTTTTCACCAGAGATATCTCCTTTGATTTAAAACGAAGGGATTTTACTATTAATGCTCTTGCTTATAATGAGAGGGAAATAATAGATCTATTCGGTGGAATTGAAGATATTAAGAATAAAATCATTAAATGTGTGGGGGATCCTAGTGAGAGATTCAATGAAGATGGCTTAAGAATTTTGAGAGCTTTGCGCTTTGCTTCTGTTTTGGAATTTAGTATTGAAAAAAATACTGCCCGTAGTATTTTTGAAAATAAAAATCTTTTACAAAATATTTCAAGGGAGCGTATTAATATTGAATTGAACAAGCTAATAATGGGGAATAATTTTTATGAAATAATGTATTCCTACAGGGATGTAGTTGTAGTGTTCCTTCCGGGAATTGAAGTGTTTTCTAAAGAGGAATTGGTATATAGATTAAATTCTATGAAAATATTAAATACTTTAGCCTTAAGATTAGCTATACTTTTACATGGTATTGAATTTCCCGAAAAGGTATTGATGGATTTAAAATATGATAATAAAACCATAAAAACAGTTAAACTGCTTACTGAGAATATAGATGAGAAGATATATCCTGATTCAATAAATATTAAGCGTTGGTTAAATAAAATCGGACCCACCAATTTAAAAATGCTTATAAATATTAAAAGGGCTTTATTCAAAGAAGAAAAGGAAGATTTACTGCAAATTGAAACTATTATGAATGGGATAATAGAATCAAATCAGTGCTATAGTTTAAAAACATTAGCTGTCAATGGCAAAGACCTTATTGAGGCTGGAGTGCCAAAAGGAAAAAAGATTGGTATTGTTTTAGAGGACCTTTTAAACAAGGTGATTGAGGGAAAATTAGAAAATAATAAAGAAAGTTTAATGAATTATGTCTGTTCTAACGGAAATTCATAGCTTTTAGTTTATTCATTGCAGTTAGAAGGGTAAAACTGAGTTTTCTAATATTTATTAAAGGGACTTTAAGTCCCTTTTGTTACCTGTAATATCTCATATTGTCAAAATTATTTTGCCTGTTACAAGAAGCACTTAAGAAGGCAGTTACAATTCCTATAAAGTATTCAGATTCTCTTCTAATGTGATTAATAACTACTTGGGCTACAGGATTATTATTAACTGCATCACTGTCCCGTAACAACATCCCTAAGAAGTCTACAAAAACTTGGCTTTGCCTTATAGACATATTAATAACATTCATAATATTTTGATACATTTCCGGAGATAAATTATTCATACAATTAACTGCTGCTTCCATATACTGTACTATACGTGCTTCTGTAGAATTGAATACTTCTTTATATTCCTCCAATCTTTCCACAAATTCATCTTCTAAGTCAGGAACGATTTCTATAATTACATCTGTATGTTCGGCCTCTTGGTTTTTCCAAAAAGCTGCTTCCTCTAAGGCTCTGAGTATATTTTTTTCACCATAAAAAAACCTCATTTACTTCCTCCTAAACTTATTTGTTATATTATACGCAGGAAGAAGTGTTATGTTATTGTGAGCTAAAGATAAAAAAATATTGACAAGAATAAAAATTAATGGTAAACTCTGAAACAATATATAAACCTTTGAGGCGAAGATAAAACTATACGTGCACTCACAGAGAGTAGGGGAAGGTGGGAGCCCTGCAGAACGCAGTATAGACAAATGGATCGCTGAGGGCGAGGTGAACGGGAATTCCCAAGTATCTGAGACGTGTGCTTACGTTACAAGGCAGAAAATGTGTTGGCATTTTCGTTAGAGTGGATTGTTATACAATCAATTAAGGTGGTACCGCAGGAATAGCCTGTCCTTTTTTAAGGACAGGTTTTTTTAGTTTATGGATTCCCTTATGGGAAGGGTAATAAAAAATAAAAGAAATTATAGGAGGTAAAGATGAAAAAATTTTTAGGAATTATTTTAACTATTACAATAACAATTATCCTATTAACAGGATGTAAAACAAATAATGAAGCAGTGAAAAATTCAGATATAGGAGGAAATGAAAAAATAAAGATTGGAATAATTCAGCCAGTGGAACATCCATCTTTAAACCAAATTAGGGAGTATATTATAATTGGCCTCGAAGAGCAAGGCTTAAAAGAGAAGGTGGAAATAATCTATAAGGATGCTCAGGGAGATGCTTCTAATATCAATACCATTGTTTCACAGTTTGTAGGTGAGGAAGTTGATATTATAGTGCCTATAGCAACGGCTCCTGCACAAAGTGCTGCAGCTGCTACTAAGGATATTCCCATAGTATTTGCAGCTGTAAGCTATCCGCTGGATGCAGGCTTAGTTGCAGACGTGGATAATCCTGAAGGAAATATAACTGGTGTTTCTGACGCTATAGACGTAAGCCAAATATTTGACTTAGCCATGGAATTAACTCCTGAAGTGAAGAGTTTTGGATTCATATACAATGCTGGTGAAGTAAATTCTGTTTCGGCAGTGGAAAAAGCCAAGGAATACTGTGAGGACAAGGGAATTAATTACATTGAAACAACTATTACAAATTCCAGTGAATTATTGCAGGCAAGTCAATCCCTAATAGAAAAAGTAGATGCAATTTTTACTCCTACTGACAACACTGTAGCATCTGCAATGCCTGTATTGGCAGAACAAGCACGAAAAGCAGGAATACCCGTTTATACAGGTGCCGATTCATTGGTTGAAGACGGAGGATTTGCAACGGTAGGCGTTGATTACACGGTACTTGGAAGACAGGTGGCAGCAATTATTAGAAAAGTTATCGAAGGCGTAGAGATTTCAGATATTCCTGTAGAAACATTAAAGGAGTATGCAACAGTTGTTAACTTAACCACTGCAAAAGAAATAGGAGTGGAAATATTAGAAGAACAGTTAAGAGAATTTAGAATTGTAGAATAAAGGAGGAAGTATGAGTATAAGGGCATTTATAGGGGCAATTGAACTGGGATTGGTGTATTCACTTCTTGCTTTTGGTACATTTATTTCCTTCAGAATATTAAGGGTTGCTGATTTAACAGTAGATGGAAGTTTCGTGTTAGGTGCCGCAGTATGTGCTGTATTTACTGCTATGGGGATGCCCTTAGCTGGCATTGGGGTTGCAATTTTAGCCGGAGCTCTGGCAGGATTAATAACCGCATTCCTTCAGACTAAAATGGGAATACAGCCCATTCTTGCAGGTATCTTAACTATGACTGGACTTTATTCCATAAATCTCATGGTAATGGGTGGTAAAGCAAATATTCCCTTACTGAATCAATCTAATATTTTTACTTATGCTGAAAGTATAATTGGTGGAAGTGCATATAAAGTCTTTGTTTTAACAGGAATTATTTCTATAGTGTTTATTTTATTAAATTGGTTTTTCAGAACTCAGCTGGGGCTTTCCATCAGGGCAACAGGGGATAATGAAGATATGTGCCGGGCTTCTTCAATTAATACAGATTCAGTAAAGATGGTTGCCTTTGCAATATCAAATTCAATAGTTTCCCTGTCAGGAGCTTTAGTGGCTCAAATGCAGCAATCAGCGGATGTTAACATGGGTTCTGGAATGGTTGTAATAAGTTTTGCTTCCATAATCATCGGAGGAGTAATTATTAAAAACAAAAATATTACCTTAAGTTTACTTTCGGTTATAATAGGCTCTCTTATATATCGACTGATAATAGCATTGATCCTTACTACTAATTTTCCTCCTTCTTATTTAAAATTAATTTCTGCATTAGTGGTAATAACGGCTCTCTCCCTGCCTAATGTAAGTAAAAGGATGGAAATTTATAGGGTAAGAAGGAGGCGAAATAATGTTAAGTATAAAATCAGTGAACAAAACTTTTAATAAAAACAGTCCAGATGAGCATGTTGCACTGAATAATTTAAACCTCCATGTTTCCGAAGGAGAGTTTGTAACTATAATTGGAGGAAATGGAGCAGGAAAGTCCACCCTTTTTAATATTATTTCAGGTTCCATACTTTGTGACTCGGGTGAAATAGTACTAGGTAATGAAGATATAACTTATATGCCGGAACATAAGAGAGCTACTTTCATAGGGCGTATTTTTCAGGATCCTATGAAGGGTACTGCTCCAAATTTAACTGTAGAAGAAAATCTAATAATTGCCTATATGAGAAGTACCAATAAAAATATAATGGCAGTTCCTACAAAAAAAGAAAAGAATTATATAAGAGAGCACTTAGCATCCGTTAATTTAGGCTTGGAAGACAGGATGAATACTAAAATAGGTCTCTTGTCAGGAGGCCAAAGACAGGCAGTTACCTTGGTAATGGCAACCTTAGTTAAGCCTCGCCTCTTATTATTAGATGAACATACAGCAGCCTTAGATCCTTCCAGTGCTAAGAATGTAACGGAACTTACCAAAAAAATTGTTTCTGAAAACAATATAACAACATTGATGATTACACATAATATAAGCTCCTCCTTAGAAATTGGAAGCCGTACCATAATGATGGATTCGGGAAAAATAGTAATGGACTTAAAGGGGGAAAACCGGCAAAAAGCCACTGTTCAGACACTTATATCCAAGTTCAATTAATAAGAGAGCTGCCTCTCTTAGAAGTTTATTTTCTATTGTGAGACAGCTCTTCCTTTCGGAGTTTCTTTAGTTTGTCTGATATCTCAATATATTCTTTGTCCAAAACCTCTAATTCTTCCTTCTTTAATTGCATGGATAATCTTCCTATAATATCAGAAAGCCTGTTTTCTAACAAAATTATTTGCGTATTAACATCTTCCTTTTGCTTTTTCTTATTCTTTTCTTTGAATTCTGTATATGTACCATTAAAACAATTTATTTTGTAATTTTCAATAGTCATGATATAATTGGCAACTTTATTTATTAAACTTCGGTCGTGGGAAACAAACAATAGTGTTCTGTCATACTCTTTAAGAGTATCCTCCATAACTTCTAAAGAATTTATGTCTAAATAATTTGTTGGTTCATCTAATATTAATAAATTAATATCCTGCAATAATATTTTTGCTAATGAAACTTTATTTTGCTCTCCTCCACTTAGTACTTCAACCTTCTTATAAATATCATTACCTTTGAACAAAAGTCTAGCAAGTAAAAGTCTTGCAAAATTCTCAGGGTAAATACAGCTTTCCATCACATTGTCAATAATACTTAAACTCTTATCTAATATGTTCATATCCTGACTAAAATATCCTATCTTTGCACCTTTGGCCAGCTTAATTGAATTATCATTTTCTACTATCATTTTTATCAAGGTGCTTTTTCCGCATCCGTTAGGCCCTATCAATGCAACTTTTGAGCCATTATATATAGTAAAATCAGCATCCTTGAAGATGATTTTATTTCCAAAAGCTTTGTTTATTTTCTTTCCTTCTATTATTATTTTGCTATAAATAGTATCATAAGACATAAGATCAATTTTTATTTTAGATAGCTCTTTAGGTTTTTCTTTTCCCTCTAAGCGTTCAATTCTTTTTTCCAAGTTGCCAATTTTACGCTCTAAATTTGCCTTGGCTTTCTGTCCTCCCATTTTATGAAGCCTTGCTTCTGAATTCCCCATTCTTTTAGGTGCTCTTTTTATACTTTGTACCTTTTGTTTAGTACCAGCAATTACACTTTCTATTCTTTTCTTCTCCTTTACATATTCTTCATACTCAAATTGAGCTCTTTGTTTATCATGGAGTTTTTGTTTAATGTAATCACTATAATTGCCTTCGTATATTTTAATCTTTCCGTCTTCTATTTCAATAATATTATTACATAATTTATCTAAAAAGTCTCTATCATGAGAAATTATCATCAAAGCACCATTATATTCTGAAAGTTCCTTTTCCATCAGCTCAATACCTTCAATATCCATGTTGCTGGTTGGTTCATCAGCAAAAATCAACATACTTTTATTTTCTAAAGCTTTGGCTAATTTAAATCTTGTTTTTTCTCCACCGCTCATGTTTTCATTCCATAATGTTTCCACACCAAATTTTGAAGCCATTTCACTGCTGATTTCATAATAATCCGGTTCCTCTAATTGTGATATGTATTCTGTTTTGCCTATAATTTTAACCCATCCTTCATCAGGGTCTAACCTTTTGCTCAATATTTTTATTAAGGTTGTTTTTCCTGAACCATTTATTCCCACCACACCTATCCTATCTTCCGAATATATCTTTAAATTATCTATATCTAAAATTAATTTGTCCCCATAATATTTTTTTATTTTACTACACTCAATAATAAGCATAAAAAATCCTCCCTTTATTCTTTCTAAGGAGGATAGTAATAACTTTTATACTAAATCTAAATAAATGCAAGTGAAATCTTGCACTATATTTGATAAAGTAGGTTGCAGTTGTTAAATACTATCCACCTATAAAGCAATAAAATGCCACAACAAAAAAACCTTTACGGTTACGGTTAATTTGGTTTGTCATTTTATAGTGATTTAAATAAGTGGATTATTTAAACATTCTGCAAATACCTTACCCTTTCTTTTTTTTCATAATCATTATAAATAATTATAATTTTACTGTCAAGGAGATCATGTTTTGTAGCAATGAAAAGTAAACTTTTAATACTTATATCTTTATTTCCATTAAGTAGGAAGTTAATATTATGTTGCCTTTGTAATACTTTTCAGCTTGGATTTTTAAGTCATATATATTTCCAAAGTGGGGAAGGTGGGTTAGAAGCAAATTTTTAACATTTGCTTTTTCTGCCAGCATACCTGCCTGTGAACTATTTAAATGTCCTGATTTTGTGCCGTCTGTTCCGTCATATAAGCTGCATTCACAGATGAGGACATCTGAATTATAGAAAAATTCAATTAATCCATCAAAATATGAAGTGTCTGATGTGTAAGAAAGCACTTTATCGCCACATTTAATCTTCATACTGTATGCTTTGACCGGATGAATATTTTCAAGAAAACTTACTTCAAAAGGTCCTAAATTCAATAGGCTGTCTTCGTTAAATTTTACTCCGTAAGTGTAGTCTTCCCACTTAAGGAGCCTGAAAAAATCTCCGTCTGGCGCATATATGGGTAGGGGTTTGATGATTTCTTCAAGCTGGCTCTTAATTTGCACAGCATACTGTAATGGGCCAATGTCGCAACAATGGTCATAATGGTAGTGGCTGATCAATACGGCATCCAAATCCTTTACATCAATTATTTTCTGCAGTGAACTTAAAACTCCGCTGCCACAATCCAATAAAAGCTTGTAATTATCATGTTCTATGAGATAACCGGAGGTTGCTTCCCCGGTATTGGGGAAACCACCCCAGTGACCGATAACTGTTACCTTCATATTATTCCTCACATATTAACAAATTGTGAATTATACAGCTCTGCATATATACCGCCTTTGCTTAATAATTCTTCATGATTTCCCTTTTCTTCGATACCTTTATCAGTCAAAACAATTATTTCATCAGCATTTTTTATAGTGGACAATCTGTGGGCTACAACTATGGTAGTTCTTCCTCTTGACAATTCTTCCAAAGATTGTTGTATCAGTTGTTCTGTTACATTGTCTAAGGCAGAAGTTGCTTCATCTAATATTAATATGGAGGGATTTTTTAAGAATACTCTTGCAATAGAAATTCTTTGTTTCTGTCCTCCTGATAATTTAACACCTCTTTCTCCCACATAAGTACTATATCCATCAGGTAATGACATTATAAAGTCATGAATATTAGCTCTTTTTGCAGCTTCATAAACTTCTTCTTCAGTAGCATCGAATTTTCCACACTTAATATTTTCATAAATTGTCCCTGTGAAAAGGAAAACATCCTGCTGTACAATACCTATGTTTTTTCTAAGAGAACTGCGGGTGAAATCTTTAATGTTTATATTATCTATGCTGATTTCTCCTTCTTCTGTTTCGTAAAAGCGAGGGATTAAATGACAAAGGGTAGTTTTCCCTCCTCCGGAAGGTCCAACGAGAGCAACTGTTTTACCAGCTTCAATATTAAAGGATATATCTGTTAATATTTCCTTGTTCTCATCATATGAGAATGTTACATTCTTGAATTTTAGGTCGCCCTTTACATTGTATATATCCTTAGCTCCTGGTTCATCAACTTCAACTTCCGTATCCATAATTTCCACGAATCGTTTAAATCCTGAAATTCCCGATTGATACTGTTCCACAAAGTTAACTAACTTTCTTATGGGGTTTAAGAAGTTTCCTATATATAATAAAAAGGCAGCGAAATCTCCGAAATTAATCCATCCCCTGTAAAAGAATATTGCACCAGCACTTAAAACTAATATATTTAAAAAGTCAATTATAAAGGAAGAACCTACATGGAAATCGGCCATAACTTTATATGCCTTTTTCCTTGCCTGCTGAAATTTACTGTTGTTTTTATCAAACTTTTCAATTTCCTTATCCTTGTTACTGAAGGCTTTAGATACCCTTATACCGGAAATACTGTTTTCAATAGTTGCGTTAACTTCCCCTATGGTTACTCTGGTTTCCATAAAAGTGTCTGCCATTCTTATTCTTAATTTCATTGCTATGAATATTAGCAAGGGTACTATGGAAAATACAATCAATGCAAGAGGAAAATTTATTGTGCTCAGCAGCAGGAAGGAACCTATAAGCATTACTAATGAAATAAATAAGTCTTCTGGACCGTGATGGGCAAGCTCGGATATATCCATTAAATCATTTATTATCCTGGAGGATAAAGTACCCGTTTTGTTTTCATCGAAAAAGACAAAGGGCAAATCCTGCAGGTGTTCGAATATATCCTTACGCATATTTCCCTGTATCATAACCCCCATTACATGGCCGTAATAAGTTATGTAGTAATTAAGACCTAACTTCAATACATAAATTAAAGCTAGGGCAATTAACCAGGTAATCATAAGGCTATACTCCTGGTTTGGAACGTAAATATTGATGATATTCCTGGTTATCATGGGATAAAACAAATCACAAACCGCCACGATAAAGGCACATAGCATATCTATTATGAATATTCTTTTAATTTTTGGCGGTTTATAATATTCGATAAATCTTTTAATCATTCTTTACTCCTGTGTTTTTAATTTTGAATATATGAATGATGATACTACGTAAACAATAATAGAAGCTAAATCCAGCAACAGGATAATTATTATACCCAAATTATTAAAATAGCTAATAAGAGCAACTATAAGAAGAGAAATAATCATTGCAATATTACCAATACTGCTAGGGGCGACCTTAAAAATTTCTCCACATACCCTTCCAGCAGAGTAAGAGTGTAAAATAATTCCTAATACTATTGAAGTGGAAGCATAGTTTGTGTTTGCTGTCAATAAGTTGCATCCTTGGGAAAAGACAAAAATTCCTGCAGCCAATATGGCATATTTAAACCATTTTTGTTGACGACGTTCTTCACGCTGTTTTTTTCTAATTTCGTACATAGTTCACCTCGGCTTTTAATATAGGTTAATTTTATCATTACTTACTTCTTTTTTCAACGAAATAAAATGGAGTTCCACCTCTTGACTTTGGAAGGCTTGTATGTTTAAATCTCCATGGAGAAACTTAGAATAATCGTTCATGAGGAATATAGATGGAAATAATATTAAAAGAAAATGAAAAAATAGAAGATCTGCAGTGTAAAGGTTTAAGAATCATTCAAAACAAGAAATGGTTCTGCTTTGGAATGGATGCTGTTTTATTAACTAATTATTGTGATATAAGGAAAGATTCAAAAATAGTTGATTTAGGTACAGGGACGGGAATTATCCCCATACTCTTAAGTGGTAAAAGGAACTATTCAAAGGCCTATGGAATAGAGATTCAGCCTGAAGTTGCAGAAATGGCTGAAAGAAGCGTAAGATTAAATAATTTGCAGGATAAAATCCACATACTTAACATTGATTTAAAAGACACGTTAAATTACTTGGAACCTAATTCCTTTGATGCAGTAATTTCAAATCCTCCCTACATGCTGCCTAACAGCGGATTAATTAATCCTGAGGATAAGAAAGCAATTTCCAGACACGAACTTAAATGTACCTTGGAAGATGTGGTAAAGATTGCTTCAAAACTATTAAAACCCCAGGGAAGGTTCTACATGGTTCATAGGCCGGACAGACTAGCGGATATTTTTTGGTATTTGAGGGAATACCGTTTAGAGCCGAAACAAATCCGCTTCGTTCATCCCAGTGTATCAAAAAAACCAAATCTTTTTTTGATACGTGCATCAAAAGGCGGGAAACCGGAACTGAAATTTGATCCTCCCCTCTATATATACGATGATGAGGGAAATTACACTGATGAAGTGATAAGAATTTACGGGACACACCTTTAGGTATGTCCCTGTAAGTTTGTATTATTTTTTAATTTTAATTCTGTCTAAGGGGTGGACGGCAGGGCCTTCTAAAATATTACCTTTTATGTCATACCTGGAGCCGTGACAAGGACAATCCCATGTTTTCTCAGCTTCGTTAAATGACAAGGCGCATTTTAAATGGGCACATACTGGATTAATACAAAAATAATCCCCATTTTCATTTCTGTAAACTCCTACCTTTTTTCCTCTATAATCAATTATTTTACCCTCCCCTATATCTACATCAGGCAATTCATCGTAAGCTATGGATAATCTGTTTAAGAATCCTCCAGCAATACTTTTTACCGAGGAGAAAAATTCCTTTGATGACTGAAGGGGAGTGAATCTTGAAGGAATGAAAATTTCTGAATAATCATCTTTTATTCCTAACACTTTATTTCTTAATATTAAAGCTGCAGCAGCTGAATGGGACATACCCCATTTTTTAAATCCTGTAGCAAGGTATAAATTCTCAATACTGCTGGAATACCTTCCTATATAAGGAATTTTGTCGTAAGTCATACAGTCTTGGGTAGACCACTTGGCTACTATTTCTGCACCTTCAAAGTTTTCATAAAGAAATTTCTCTAGCTCCTCATAAGATTCATTTTCATCGTCTTTTTCTCCAGAGCGATGATTCCCACCAGCAAGAATAAGCAGGTTTTCTCTGTCGGAAAACTGGTATCTCATAGAATAAATAGGGTCATTAATATTTATATACATTCCTTCAAAGGGCTCCTCTTTGGTCCTTGCAGCAATAACATAGGATTTGTCTTGATAAAGCCGCAGAAAATACAACCCAAAACTGTCATCAAAAGGATAGTGGGATGTGGTTATAACCTTATCTGCATGAATGGTTCCTCTTTCTGTTTCTACGTCTATATGATCATTGTGAGGTTCAATATTCAAGGCTCTTGCATTTTCATATATTTCACAATGATTCTGAAGAATATTGTACAAACTGTAAAGATATTTCAATGGGTTAAATTGACCTTGATTTCGTATACCTATTGCACCGTAAGTTTTGTTGGGCAAGGGGGTTGTTTCTGTATAATAGCCGTCAATATTCAATTTTTCGTAAGCTTTAAGTTCCCTTTCCAAATCCCTTACTTCATATTCAGAAGCTGCGTAAAGGAAGGCATCTTGTTCTTTGAAATCACATTGAATATTGTTTTCTTCAATTATCTTTTTGATTAAGTTTACTCCTTCTTCATTAGCTTTTTTATATTGCTGGGCTTCCTCAAAACTAAAACTGTTTATTAGGTAGTCATAAATTAAATCATGTTGAATCGTTATTTTAGCTGTAGTGTAGCCCGTTACACCATATCCTATTTCAGTGGCTTCAATTACTCCAACTTTAAGACCGCTGTCTTTTAACAAGTAGGCCGTTGTCAGCCCTGTAATTCCTGCTCCTATTATTAAAATATCAAATTTCTTATTTAAATCCACTTCTTTATCTATAGGTATTTTTATACCTTCAGCAGTATAATGCCAGTATGATTTTCTTGGATATTCCATAATTACCTCTTATAGTATATTTTTTTATAATAGGGAGATTATAAAGGACAAAGAAATCTCCATTCTATATAATGTCTATTTTCTCATAAAAAATTCAATTTATACCTTGACTTTACAAGCAATTTCATATATTATTATACGAAAATAATATTTAAAAACTGTGATTGGAACAGTATTTGCAGTAGGATTCCAAGAGATGCGATCATAGGGTGGGAGATTGCAAATCCAAATGCAAAGAAGATCATCCATGAGTTTAATTTCTGAAATAGCAGTAGGAAATTACGTAGAAATGCGTTAAATTTTAGAGATACATATATTTTATTATATGTAATTTGGGTGGTACCGCGGTTTTTCGTCCCATGTCTTATGACATGGGATTTATTTATATTGTAATACTACCAAGGGGTAAGTATACAAGGGAAGTTGCCTGCCCCATTTACTATTTGTGTAATATAATTATCAATAAATAAACTTGAATATCAGTAGGAGGAAAAGATGAAATTATTCAAAGATATATCAAAGGCTGATTATAAAACCTATGAGCATGAAATTTCAAGCTATTGGAAAGAAATTGACTTGCTTAAATTAAGTTTAGAAACAAGAAAAGACAATAAACCCTATGTATTTTACGAAGGACCTCCCACCGCTAATGGAAGACCAGGAATACACCATGTTATTTCAAGAACTTTAAAGGACTCTGTTTGCCGTTACAAGACCATGGAAGGATTCCAGGTTAAAAGAAAAGCTGGCTGGGATACTCACGGCCTACCTGTAGAAATAGAAGTTGAAAAACAATTAGGTTTATCGAACAAACAAGAGATTGAAGAGTATGGAATTGCTGAATTTAATCAGAAATGCCGTGAATCTGTCTTTAGCTATGAAGCTCAGTGGAGAGAAATGTCTGAGCGTATGGCTTATTTAATAGACATGGATAATCCCTACGTTACCTTAGATAACGACTATATTGAAAGTGTATGGTGGATTTTAGACAATATATACAAGGATGGATTAATGTATGAAGGCCATAAAATTCTTCCATACTGCCCAAGATGTGGAACTGGTTTAGCTTCCCACGAAGTTGCCCAAGGCTACGAAGAAATAAAGACAATGACTGCCTATGTGGCCTTTAAGAGAAAAGATGCAGATGAATACTTCCTTGCATGGACTACAACTCCCTGGACCCTATTATCCAATGTATCTTTGACAGTTCATCCTGAAGAAACGTATTTAAAAATAAAGACTGCTGATAAAGAGGATTCAAAAGGTGCTGTATACTATGTAGCTAAATCCTTAGTTGATGCTGTAGTTAAAGAAGACTATGAGGTATTGGAAGAATTGAAGGGTAAGGATATGGAGTTCATGGAATATGAACAACTTATGCCCTTTGTTGAAGTGCCAAAAGGAAAAAAGGCCTTCATTGTAACCTGCGCTGACTATGTTACTACTGATGATGGTACGGGAATAGTTCATACGGCTCCTGCTTTTGGAGAAGATGACTACAATACGGGAATGAAGTACAATCTACCAGTATTAAACCCTGTTGATGATACGGGAAGATTCCGTGGAACACCTTGGTCAGAAATGTTTGTTATAGATGCAGACCCAGCCATATTGAAATGGCTAAAGGAAAATAACAGATTATACAGGAAGGAACAATTCCTTCATAACTATCCTCACTGCTGGAGATGCCGTACTCCTTTATTGTACTATGCAAGACCTAGCTGGTACATTAAAATGACTGCATTAAAAGACAAACTTGTTGCCTGCAACAACACTGTTGAATGGTATCCAAGTTATATAGGTGAAAAAAGATTTGGCAACTGGCTGGAGAATGTAAATGACTGGGCTATATCCAGAAGCCGTTATTGGGGAACTCCTCTTCCTTTGTGGAGATGTGAATGCGGCCATGTGGAAAGTATAGGTTCAAGAAAGGAATTAATAGAGAAAGCCGTGGAAGATATAGATGAATCTATTGAACTCCACAGACCCTATGTAGATGAAGTACACATTGTTTGTCCTAAGTGCGGCCAACATATGACCAGAGTAAAAGATGTTATAGACTGCTGGTTTGACTCTGGTGCAATGCCCTATGCCCAGCATCACTATCCTTTTGAAAATAAGGAGGAGTTTGAAAGATCATTTCCTGCAGACTTTATTAATGAGGGAGTAGACCAAACTCGAGGATGGTTCTATTCATTAATTGCCATCTCAACCTATGTAATGGGTCAGGCACCTTACAAGAGAGTATTGGTTAATGACTTGGTTCTTGATAAACATGGAAAGAAAATGTCCAAATCAAGAGGAAATACGGTGGAACCTTTTGACCTGTTTGATAAATACGGTGTAGATGCCTTGAGATGGTACCTGCTCCACGTATCACCTGTTTGGACACCTACAAGATTCGACGAAGATGGATTAAAGGATGTATTGAGCAGATTCTTTGGAACTATTAAGAATGTATATACTTTCTTTGCCCTGTATGCAAATACAGATTCAATAAATCCAAAAGAATTTTTCGTTGAATACAAGGACAGACCAGAATTAGACCGATGGATAATTTCGAAATACAACAATTTAATTAAAGATGTAAGGGAAAGTATGGATGCTTACGACCATAACAAGACCGTAAGGGCAATTCAGGATTTTGTAACTGAAGATTTATCCAACTGGTATATAAGACGTTCAAGAAGAAGATTCTGGGAAACAGAGCTAACTGAAGATAAAAAATCCGTCTACAATACAACTTATGAAGTATTGGTAGGAGTATCCCAGCTAATGGCTCCTTTTGCTCCCTACTTGTCAGAAGAAATGTACAGAAATTTAACAGGAGAAGTATCTGTTCACTTAAGCTACTTGCCTGAAGTAAATGAAGAGTTAATAGATGAAAATGTTGAAAAGAGAATGGACTTGGTTAAGGACTTGGTTAAGTTAGGAAGAGCATCCAGAGAAAATGCCAAAATAAAGGTTAGACAGCCAATTAGAAGAATTCATATAGACGGCAGGTATCAGACTTTAATAGAAGATTTGGTTCCTCTTATCAAAGAAGAACTAAATGTTAAGGAAGTAATATTTGAGCATGACCTTAACGAATTTATGAATTTCTCCTTAAAACCAAATTACAAGGTAGCAGGCCCAATGTTGGGAAGTAATGTTAAAGCCTTTGCAGAAGCTTTGGCAAAATCTGATGCCATAGATATAATTACAAAAGTTCAGGCGGGAGAAAAATGTGAAATTCAGGTTAACGGCCAAACTATAGAACTTAATGTGGAGCTTTTAGACATCCGTATATCTGCTAAGGAAGGATATGATGTATCAACAGAAAATAATTTATTTACAATAATTGATACAGAACTTACGGAAGACTTGTTAAACGAAGGCTATGCCCGTGAATTCATATCAAAAGTTCAACAAATGAGGAAGAATAATGGATATGAAGTCCTGGACAGAATAAATATATACTATACCAGCTCCCCAGAAATTGATAAGGCTGTTAAAGAATTTGAAGATTTCATTAAATCAGAAACATTGGCAGATTCAATAATTGTATCTAATGAAAATGACATGGAAGTTCAAAATTTAAACGGTATAGATACAGGAATGAAGGTAGAAAAAATATAATATTTGCGGTATGGTATCCATACCGCTTTATTTATGTATAATTTTGGCTTATCAAATAAAAAATGATTGTTATATTATTGAATATAAAGTATAATACAGCTATACACTAAAAATACGGAGGGCAAAGCAATGAAAAATGTTATAATCATATTGGGAGTTATTGCTATAATATTTTTTATTGCAATTAATTACCCGCCTCCGCAAGAAGTACCTATGATAAATTTAGATGAGAGTATAAAAATATACATAGTGGCAGATCCCCACTATATGTCAGAAAAATTAACAGAAGAAAGTGAAACTTTTAAAAATTATTTGGGAACAGTTGACAGATTAATGCATTATACAGGTTTATTACTTGATATTGTGGAGAAAGATATTAAGGAAAATAAACCTGATATTGTTGTTTTCCCAGGTGACTTGACTAACAATGGTTCAAAAGTAAATCATCAGGAATTTGAAAAGAGATTAAGAAAAATTAAAGCATCAGGAACAAAAGTATATGTAGTTCCTGGAAACCATGATATAGGAAATGAAAAGGCACTGTATTTTAAAGATAATGAAGTAAAATTAACAGACTATGTTACAAAAGATGAATTTGTAAAAATTTATCAGGATTACGGATACAAGGATGCAGTATCAAGGGATGAAAACTCATTAAGTTACTTAGTAAAGCCTTATCAAAACTTGTGGTTCTTAATGCTTGATACTACAAAGGAGTATCCCAAGCCGGGAGGCTATTTGAACAGGGATACTTTGGACTGGATTGTTTCGTGCGGGGAAATGGCAAAGGAAGAAAATGCTGAAATAATAGTAGTAATGCACCATAATTTACTTGACCATAGCGACATAGTTTGGGAAGACTATACGGTGGATAATAACACCAGCGTAATAAATGCCTTTTTTGAAAGTGATATTCAAATGGTACTGTCTGGCCATATACATATACAGGATATTAAGTCCACAACTTCTTCAGTAACAGGCCAAACAATATATGATATTGCCACCAGTTCGCTACCTGTATTTCCTCATCAGTACGGGCAATTAATCTATTCACCTTCCAAGGGCTATACATATGAAACCATCAAATTAGATGTTGAAAATTATGCCTTGGAGAATAACCTTAGAGACGAAAACCTACTTTCCTTCGATACTTATGCCGAAGAATTCTTTATAGAAAATCTATGTAGAAAACATAGGAAGAGTATAAGTGTCATGGACTTGACACCTGAAGAGAAGGAGAAGGTATATTATACAGTTTCCGAAATGAATAAGAAATACTTCTCAGGATACAGAAACGAAGAATTGCAAGAACTCATGGATACAGAAGGATTTAAAATTATTCAAAGTTTAGATGAATGTTTTATTCAAGAATATGTAATGGGTATGATAGAGGATGAAATTGCAAACAACAATATATTACATATTCCCTTTGACAATTAACTATAAGTGAAAAACATTGAATAAATTCTATAAAGGTCCCTAAAACTTCAAGGGATCTTTATATTATTTTCCAAATGCTAATACTTTGACAATGAAAACATTACCATGAAAAGTGTTGAATTTGCAATATTTCCAATTGACAATGAATCCTTTTGCATACTATAATAGTATAAATTATCACTAACAAATTATTTTATTGTATAATTTGGTGAGCTTGAAAGGTAGTGAATTCATGAAGGGTTTAGGAGTATCATCAGGTATCGGCATAGGGAAAGCTTTTATAATTGACAAACGACAGATTGACATAATCAAAAAATATGTTAACGACGTTGATGTGGAATTATATAGGCTCAGAAGTGCTTTTGAAACCGCAAAAGAACAACTACAAAAATTATACAAAGAAACAATAGATAAATTAGGCGAAAAAGAAGCACAAATTTTCAAATCTCATGAAATGATGTTGGAAGATGAAACATTTATTTTTGAAGTTGAAAATATAATAAAAGAAGAAAAAATAAATGCAGAATATGCTTTAAACGAAGTTTCTAATATTTATATTCAAATGTTTCAAAAAATTGAGGACGAATACTTACGAGAAAGATCCGAAGACATTAAAGATGTAATGAATAGAGTAATAAGAATACTAATGGGTATTGTACATACCAACTTTTCTGAATTAGAAGAAAATTCTATCATTGTCGCTAAAGACTTAACCCCCTCCGACACTGCACAAATCGACAGAAAAAAGGTTGCTGCCATAATTACGGAAATAGGCGGAAAAACCTCCCATGCTGCCATTATTGCAAGAAACTTAGGCATACCTACCGTTGTTGGTCTTAACAATATTACGGACAAGATAAGGCCTAATGATACCGTAATCTGTGACGGAAAAACCGGTAAGGTATTAATCAATCCAAATGAAAAACAGCTTTATCACTATACCCAGAAAAAAATAAGAGAAGAAGAAATTAAAAAAGAGCTGAGAGAACAAGTGGGTTTACCTACGGTAACGAAGGACGGTTATCTTGTTTCATTGACGGCTAATATAGGCACTCCTAAAGATGTGGATATGGTTTTGGAGAACAACGCTGAAGGAATTGGACTTTTTAGAAGCGAATTTATATTTATGAACAGAAACTGTCAGCCTACAGAAGAAGAGCAATTTGAACAGTACAAAGAAGTACTGGTCAAAATGGGAGATAGACCTGTAATAATTAGAACCTTGGACATTGGTGGAGACAAGAACGTACCCTACTTTGATATACCGGAAGAGATGAATCCTTTTTTAGGATATAGGGCAATAAGATTATGTCTTGGAAATGTGGAAGTTTTCAGGTCCCAGTTAAGGGCAATACTCAGAGCCAGTGTTTACGGTAATGTGAAAATAATGTTTCCTATGATTTCTACAATGAAGGAATTGAAAGATTCCAAGAAAATACTAGAGCAGGCTATGAGCGAGTTAGCAGAAGAAGGAATACCCTTTAAGGATGATATAGAAATAGGAATTATGATTGAAATTCCATCAGCCGCAATAATTTCGGACCTATTAGCAAAAGAAGTTGATTTTTTTAGCATAGGAACTAATGATTTAATACAATATACCATGGCCGTTGACAGGATGAACTCCAAGTTATCTCACTTATACAGTCAATACCATCCTGCACTTTTAAGATTGATTAAGGGTATTATAGACAATGCCCATAAGGCAGGAATATGGGTTGGAATGTGCGGCGAAGCGGCAGGAGATCCAAAGCTGATTCCCGTGTTCATAGGGATGGGCTTAGATGAATTCAGCATGAATGCCCCTTCCATACTAAGATCAAGATATATAATCAGAAATTTAAATAAAGCTGATATGGAAAAAATAGCAAACAACACCTTGGATATGGAAAATGCCCTTGAAGTAGAAGAATATTTAAGCTGTTTATTTGCTGAGGAAGATTACAGCTATCTAAGAATATGTAAAAACAGGAGAAAAAAGAATGGGTAAGAAAATATCAATAGTATTTCACAGCACCTGCGGAAACAATTTTCTTATTGCAAAGGAATTTTTTAAAGAATTTAAAAAACACAATGTAGAAGTACAGCTTTTGAGAGTAAAGGATCCAAATTTTGAAGAAATTGCAGAGCAATTTGCAGTAGCAGCTCAATACAAAAATGAAATACTAAGTATTGAAGAAGCTACCGTGGAAAAACTGTTTGACAGTGACATATTAATTTTCGGTTCACCTACATATTTTGGTAATGTTTCGGGAGCCATGAAAGTATTCATGGATTCATTTTCACCCCATTGGCCGGAAGGAAGGTTCTGGGGTAAGAAGATGTTCTCCTTCACTACCTGTGCTAACGGAGAAGGAGGAGGAGACTTGTGTCTTAGTACTATGACAATTTTCGCCCAGCACATGGGAATGATTACGGTACCCGTACCAGGGGATTTAGTTCCAGGAGAGAGTTTCCCCGCTTACGGATTGATACACTATGTAGGAGATTATGCAAACATAAGACCAAGCGGTAAAATTATTCAGGGCATAAGAGCAATGTGTGAAAGACTAATGAAATTATAATCAGAAAACGACGAAAATATCGTCGTTTTTACCTTATAAATTATTAATATTTATGTCGTTATTATCAATAAATGGAGATTTCATGTTATAATAAGGTGTTAAATAAAATTTAAGCGAGGAAGATATGAAATATAAAGTTGTAAAAAAACAAGATATAAGCAAGTATTGTTTCGTATGTGGAACTGATAATAAGGAATCATTAAAAACAAAATTTTATGAACTTGAAAACGGTGAACTTCTATCCATATCACAACCTACCCCAACTCACCAAAGTTACCCCGACAGGGTACACGGTGGAGTACTTTCATCCATCTTAGATGAAGTTATAGGAAGGGCAATAATGATTGAAGAGCCTGATGCATGGGGGGTTACAGTAGAATTGAATATTAAGTACAAGAAACCTGTTCCCCTGAACAAACCTATTAAAACTATTGCAAGAATTACCCGAAATACCAGACTAATATTCGAAGGAACTGGTGAAATACTATTAGAAGATGGAACTATTGCAGCAACAGGATACGCTAAATACGTAAAAATAAAAATTGATAAATTAGCTCAAGAAACAGGAGCTGATGAATCCCTGATGATGCCTGATACTACAGAAGGACCAGAAGAAGTAGAAATACAATAAGGAGTCAAAATGAAGAAAAACGATATAATTGAAATCACGATAAATGATTTGAAGTTCCCCAACATAGGAACAGCAAATTATGAAAATAAATCAGTAAGGATAAAAAACACACTACCAGGACAAAAAGTTAAAGCAAGAATTTCCCGTATAAAAAAAGAATATGCGGAAGGGAAATTAATAGAAGTTCTTCAAAGAGCAGATTACGAAGTTGAGCCCTTCTGCCAACACTTTGATTTATGTGGGGGCTGCTCCTACCAGAGAGTTCCCTATGAAAAACAATTGGAAATAAAATCGACACAGGTAAAATCTATCATAGACCAGCTGACAGAAAATTATGAATTTTTACCCATAGTTCCAAGTCCTAAAAGAACTGAATATCGAAATAAAATGGAGTTTTCTTTCGGTGACGAGGAAAAGGATGGTCCTTTAACCTTGGGTTTACATAGAAGAAACAGCTTCTACAGCATAATAAATACCCATGAATGTCAAATAGTGGATGAAGATTTTCGACAAATACTATGTCATATATTGAATTATTTCCGAGGAAATGGTCAGACCTACTATCATAAAAACACAAAAATTGGATTTTTAAGATACTTATTAGTAAGAAAGGCAGAAAAAACAGGGGAAATATTAATTAATCTCATAACAACCAGTCAGGACAGTTTAAACGAGAAAGAATTCGTTGATTTAATCTTAAATATAGATTTAAAGGGAACTGTTAAATGTATTGTCCATTCAAT
The DNA here is from genome assembly GCA_012843025.1 of Tissierellia bacterium. Lineage (GTDB taxonomy): Bacteria > Bacillota > Clostridia > Tissierellales > Sedimentibacteraceae > Sedimentibacter. The sequence goes on from DURT01000005.1 coordinate 29,459, forward strand.
ATTTGACGGAGTGGCAGATGTGGCAAAAGCCGATACTATGAAGGTTATTTACGGTGAAGACAAAATTACAGAAGAACTGTTAGGACTTAAGTTTAACATTTCATCATTCTCATTCTTCCAAACAAATTCTTTAGGCGCTGAAAGGCTATATACAATAGCAAGAGATTTTATAGGAGAAACAAAAGACAAAGTAATATTCGACTTATATTCTGGCACTGGAACTATAGCCCAAATCCTTGCCCCTAAGGCCAAAAAAGTTATAGGCATAGAAATTGTTGAAGAAGCAGTAGAAAAAGCCAAAGAGAATGCAAAGCTTAATAATCTTAACAACTGTTCCTTCATTGCTGGAGATGTGCTGAAGGTAGTAGACCAATTAAACGACAAACCAGATATTATAGTCTTAGACCCTCCCCGGGAAGGTATCCATCCAAAGGCAATACAAAAAATAGTTGACTATAAACCAGAAACCTTCCTCTACATCTCATGCAAACCTACATCCCTTAAAGAAGACCTGCCAGTCTTCATCGCCAACGGCTACAAGGTAACAAAAGTACAATGCGTCGATATGTTTCCTCAGACGCCCCAT
>DURT01000038.1 GCA_012843025.1 Tissierellia bacterium
TATAATCGGAATATGCGGTGGTAAAGGACAGAGCTGCAAAAATTATCAAACATAAAACTACCAGTACAGTAACTATAAGGCTTCCTCCCATCCCTAAGGGAATTTCACTATTTTTCATTCTATTCTCCATAGGCACCTCCATGAGGGAAAAACTTTTTAGTTTCAATAGAATATACTAATTTGTGCTCACCCTTTTTCATGAAGGGATAATTATTGTTTTTTTCTATGAAGATACTAATACTTACTAAATCTCCCGAAACCTTTTTTTCTTCAGACAGTACTATACTCAATTCATATTCCTGGTTTTCGTCACTTAAATTCCAGTCCTTATCGAAATGTTCCACATAACTGTTTTTGTTCTTAGTAAAGGATGTATCCAAAAAATTATTCAGTTCTTCAACAGAATTTGAGGCCTTAATCATTTCTGCAACAGACTGAGCAATGGCACCTGCTCTTACTTTATCATTGGCCATTATTTGAGTATATCTGCCGTAGGCAAAAGATTTAATCATAATAATTCCTGCAACAGCAAATATTAAGGTGGAAAAAACTATTTCTATAAGAGATACTTTTGAATTAATAATTAATTTATTTTTCATAAGACACCTTAATTTGAATACAGAGTAATATATAGCGCTGAACTTGTATTATTACTTTCAGCAGTAAATTTATATAAATTATTTTTTATTTTATCTATCCTAAACTCATCCACATCTACTATTTTCATTCCGTCAGACAGTTCAAAAGAGGCACCTTCATCTGTAAACATTTCATACAATCCATCTTCGTAAAAATATATCCATGTTTCGTAGCTTTCGCCATCATACACTTCATTAATTAACAGAGCATCCCTATTATGCAGAGACCGAATTTCAATGGTACCCTCTTTGTCTGATTGGCGAATTTTATTTGCTATATAGGATAGAGAAACTCTTAACTCATAGTTTGTATTTCTGTCTTCGTTTATATTGTCATAAATATTTTTGCCTAAGGAAATTATACCAATTGACAAAATCACTATAATAATATAGAGGAGCATTATAAATATAAAATTAAATGAGAACTGCTTCGCATTATCTCTGTACATAATCTCTACCTACTTTATAAATACCATAATTTCAGGCATTATATTAGAAGCAAAAATATTGTAGCTGATAAAATATTTATCGTGGTCTACAATTAAGCCGTAGTTATCTTCCAAGTACTTAATGTTAGGGGGATAAAATCCTTCAATGGCATAACAATGAACAGCACTTCTTACAATTGCATCAGATAAAATTTTGAAATTTTCTTCATCGTTTTTCTTGTGGGCATTCTCTATTCCATAGTACATGTAAAGAATCAGCAGTATAATCATAAAGACAAAAATAACCTTAAAATTGCTTTTCACAGTATCACCTTTCTTATCCAATAGAGGACATTATGTTCATTAAAGGAAGCATTACGGAAATTAAAATAATCCCTGTTACTAATGCTAATATTCCTACCAGCACAGGTTCAACCAAGCCAACAGCATTACTTATTGCCTGGTCAGCTTCATATTCGTAAATATTGGTTAGTTTACTCATTGCAACATCCAATTCTCCCGTTCGCTGTCCCGTCTTCAGCATTTGTAAATGTATACTTGAAAAAATAGACAGTTCTAAAAGTGAGTCTAAAAAACTTTTGCCTGATTTCATTAAAGAACTGCAGGACTGAATCTTTTCTCTCACCACAGGTTCTTCTATAATATCTAAAAGCATTTCAAGAGATGTGTCGATATTCATACCGCTGGAAAGGAGGAGAGACATGGCAAAGGAAAACCTGTAGGCAGTGATTCTTTCCATTATAGGTTTTGTTAACGGAAAACTATTTAAAAAGCTGTTAATGCTGATTCGTCCCTTATTTGTCCGGTAAAATACCAACAATAAAACCATCAGCAATATTACAGCTATAACAAAGACCATGGCAGTTCTTCCGGCTGCAATACCGCTGTCAAAAGAAATGAAAAAGTCAGACTGGCTTACGGTTCCCCCTAATTCTTTAAGCATACCTTCAAGTATGGGAAATATTTTAGTTACCAATAAAATTAAGATAAAAGACATCATAACAAAGAGCATTGAAGGATAAAAAATGGAGTTACGAATTTTAGATTTCAAATAATCTTCTCTTTCATAGTAATCAGATAAAGAATTCATAACTTCTTCAAGCTTACCTGTTACACTGCCTAATTGACTCATGTTCACCATGTATGAAGGAAAATATCCCGTGGCCTCCATTGCTTTGTATAGGGGTAAATTGTTATTCAAGTGTTTTTTCAGTTCATGGAGAGCTTGCTTAAGTTTCCCCTCCTTTATATCCTGGAACATCCAATCTATACCATCTGCTATAAGCATTCCGGACTTCAGTATCATGGCTACCTGCATGCAGAAAAAAGACAGTTCCGAAGAACTTAATTTGTTACTATCTGATTTTCCCATAACAACCTCTCATATTTCTTTAATAAATTATAGTATAAATACAAATTCAACTCAATAATATTATACAAAAACTTACAAAATTCTCCTATTACTTTTGTAATTTCAGTATAACAAAAAATATTTTCTTCATATAATAATACACCATTCTTTACCAACTCAAACAAGAAAAAAGGGGATTGACAAAGATAAATTAGTAGGCTACAATATAAAAGCACTCTCAAAACAGGTGCAACAATAATCCAATAAAAAACCTAAAAAAAGCTGTTGACAAAATTATTTTGTTATGATAACCTATAAAAGCTGTCGCTTAAGACAGAAAGAAATCAACAGTAAAAATTGGCAGTTGACAGTATAAAAAGTTTATGTTAAACTGACATTCCTGTCCGAAAGGGGCAGGGGAAAATAAAAAAATAACAGTTGACATCACAAAACAAATATGCTAAACTGTAAAAGCTGTCTCAAAAAGACGGCAAGAACCTTGACAATAAAACAGCATAAGAACCTTTGAGTATGACCTTAGTTCTATATTATAATAAAGAACAAAGAAGTACAAAAAGTAATAAAAGACA
>DURT01000039.1 GCA_012843025.1 Tissierellia bacterium
CATCCTTCTTATCTCCTGTATTTATTTTTATACATTTATTATACCATAAATTCTTCAAAAAGTCAGAAAAACCATTGAATTTTCAATGGTTTTTCTGTTAAGTTTTCTTAATTTTTGTGCTGACTTTGTCAGCAGTCTGAGGGAGGACTTGTCCTCACTTCTATTTTTATATGACACTTCTCCTCCCTTTCCTATAGATCCTGATCCATAATTATTCAAAGATTGTTATATTTTGCCCAAATTAATTGACAAAACGTTTACAAGAAGGTATAATATGGTTAAATTATTAATAAAGACATGAGGTTTTTATGAAAAAGAGCAAAAGAATATTATCTTTACTCTTAGTATTAGTGATGTTATTTTCACTAGCTGGATGTCAATCCACTCAACCTGCAAGTGAAGAACCGACTGAAGAAGAAGTAGAAACACCCTCAGAAGATGCACTGTTTACTCCCGGTACTTATACGGGAAAAGGGCAAGGAATCAATGGTGAAATTGAAGTAGAAGTAACTGTTACGGAAAATGAAATAACAAATATTAAAGTGTTATCTCATAATGAAACACCAGGTGTTAGTGATATTGCATTTACCGATATACCAGGTGGTATAATTGAACACCAAAGTTTAGGAGTAGATACAATAGCAGGTGCTACAGAATCCAGTAAGGGTATTCTTGAAGCAGTAGCTAATGCTCTTGAGCAGGCAGGTGCAGATATTGCAGCATTAAAAGCAAAAGAAGTTAAATCTGAAAAGGGACCCTCTGTAACTACGGAAAAAGAAGCAGATGTTGTAGTTATCGGTGCAGGAGGTGCTGGATTGGCAGCAGCAGTTTCTGCTCACGAAAATGGTGCAAGTGTAATAGTATTGGAAAAAATGCCCAAACCAGGCGGAAATACAATTCTTTCAGGTGCAGCCTACAACTGTGTGGATCCAAAGAGACAGGAAGCTGCAGGAATCGAAGACTCAGTCGACTTGCATTTCCAACAAACCTATGAAGGTGGAGACAAAGTTGGTAATCCTGAATTAATTAGAATTTTGGTTGAAAACGCTTATCCAACATTAGAATGGCTGGAAGGCCTAGGAATGGAATTCACAGATTACGTATTTACAGTTCTTGGAGGACTATGGCCAAGAGCTCACAGACCTGCAATGCCTTTAGGAACAGGATATATTACTACATTCATGAACTACATAGAAAATAACAGCTCCGAAATGGAAGTATTGCTTAACGTAGAAGCTACCAATATAATAATGGAAGACGGAAAAGCAGTTGGAGTTAGGGCAGAAGGTCCAGATGGTCCAGTTATTGTAAAAGCAAACAAGGGTGTGGTAATAGCAACTGGAGGATTCAGTAAAAACACTGAAATGTTAAATCAATATAATAAAACTTGGCCAGATTTATCAAATACTTTATCCACTAACCATCCAGGAGCGACAGGCGATGGTATAAAGATGGCAGTAGAAGTAGGTGCCAACTTAGTGGGTATGGAACATATTCAGCTACTACCTTTAGGTGATCCTGATACAGGAAGTTTAGCAGGTAATATAGAACAAGCTGTAGAAAACCGTATATTTGTAAACAAAGACGGTAACAGATTCGTAGACGAAGGTGCTCGAAGAGACGTTATGACAAAAGCATTGTTCGAACAAGAAGATCACTTCCTATGGATAATACTTGACAGCCAAAACTATCCTACACCAGATACCAAGAATAACTTTAATGAAACAATAGAAGAATTAGTGGAAGCTGGAAGAGCTTTCAAGGCAGATACTTTAGAAGAATTGGCTGAAAAGATAGGAGTTAATCCAGATAATTTAGTAGCTGCAGTGGAAAAATTCAATGAACACGTTGAAACAAAAGAACCAGACGAGTTTGGAAGAACACTTTATCAGTGGAAAATCAATCAACCACCTTACTACGCTGGAGCAAGAAAGCCAACTGTTCACCATACAATGGGTGGTATAGAAATCAATACTGAAGCCCAAGTAATAGATACCAACGGAAATGTTATACCAGGACTATATGCAGCTGGAGAGGTAACAGGTGGTATCCACGGAACCAACCGTCTTGGCGGTAATGCATTAGCAGATATAAATGTATTTGGAAGAATTGCAGGTAGAAATGCAGCAACTTTAGAATAAATAAGATTATGAAAATGGGGTGAATTTCACCCCATTCTTTTTTAAAGAAATGTAATATAATTATACTTCCATATTTTTCATATATATTGTATAATACAATTGGACCGAGTTTCGTATGAAACCGATGGGTGTTAAAATTAACGCCTCCCGTGTTTGGAAAGGTACCGCTTAATGCACGTACCTTTTATTTTTATAAATTTTAAGAAAGGGTGGAAGTATGAAAACATCTTACAATGGTAAAATCCTTCGAGTAAATCTTACTAAAGGTGAGATTCACTCGGAAAATTTGGACTTGGACTTGGCCAAAAAATTTATAG
>DURT01000040.1 GCA_012843025.1 Tissierellia bacterium
CAATACAAAAGTGGGGAAACAGCAATGCAATAAGAATTCCAAAAACTATTTTAGAAATGACGAAACTTAGTGAAAATGATAAAGTTGAATTAAGAGTTCAAGATGGTAATATTACCATCATTCCTGTTAAAAAGCATATATCATTGGCTGAAAGAATCGCAGAATATGAAGAGGAATATAAATGTGAAGAATGGGATGTTGGTACTCCTAAGGGAAAAGAGGTATTATAATGGCATATATACCAATGCAAGGCGATATTATTTATATCGAATTTAATCCTCAAGCCGGACATGAACAGAAAGAGAAACGACCAGCACTTGTTGTAAGTAATTTCACATAAAATAGATTTACAAAATTAACAATGGTGTGTCCAATAACGAATACAAATAGAGAATTTCCATTGCATCTTCCATTAGATGAAAGAACTAAAACAACAGGTGTGATTATGTGTGAACAGGTTAGGCTTTGGACATATATGCAAGGGATGTATCCTTTTATGAAAAGGCACCAGAGGATATTATAGAGGAAGCACTAGATATTATATTTGGTTTTATTGAAACTGAAGAATGATTGAAACATAGGGATGTAATATTTCCTAAAGTAATTCATTAGTAATAATAAAAAGAAGAAAATAACTATATCTATTATTTTACACTAACCGTCACACGATATAAGTGGAGGATAATTCATATGAATATAATGACTATAATATTTGATTGGTTAAATGACCAGCTATTAAAAATGACATGGCTTTCAGAACTAATAAGGCTCTTAGTAGAGAAAGTATTTGGCTTGTCTATTAATGATAAAATAGGTGGAAGTATTCACTTTTTTATATACGATACAATAAAAATATTTATATTATTATCAGCATTAATATTTGTTATATCCTATATCCAGAGTTATTTTCCACCAGAGAGAACAAAGAAGATTCTGGGAAAAATAAAAGGTATTAAAGGGAATATTCTTGGGGCACTACTTGGGACCATAACCCCCTTTTGCAGTTGCTCCAGCATACCAATATTTATAGGTTTTACATCGGCTGGATTGCCTTTAGGTGTAACCTTCTCTTTCTTAATATCTTCGCCAATGGTGGATTTGGCATCATTGATGTTGTTAATGTCATTTTTCGGTCCTAAAATTGCTATAGCCTATGTGGTAGTAGGATTGATATTAGCAGTTATTGGAGGTACATTAATAGAGAAGTTCAGACTTGAAAAGTATTTAAAAGGGTATGTAAGGGAAATCAAAAATGTTGATGCAGAGGTGCCTGAAATGACTCGAAAGGAAAGGGTATCCTATTCAAAGGAACAGGTCAGGGATATTATCCATAGGGTTTGGCTATACGTATTAATCGGTGTAGGTATAGGGTCGGCAATTCATAACTGGATACCCCAGTCAATAATAGAAAATATCATTGGAGAAAATAATCCATTTGCTGTGCTGCTTGCTACTTTAGTGGGTATTCCAATGTATGCAGATATATTTGGTACTCTGCCAATAGCAGAAGCATTATTTACAAAAGGAGTTGACTTAGGGACTATAATGTCATTTATGATGGCGGTAACGGCTCTGTCTCTTCCATCTATAATTATGTTAAGCAAGGTAGTAAAGCCTAAACTCTTAGCAATCTTTATATCCATCGTAACAGTAGGAATTATTAGCATTGGATATTTATTTAATGCTTTTTCATATATTATTGTATAGCAGTGATTTATTTTGATCAAGGAGGATTATTATGATAATTAAAGTTTTAGGTTCAGGCTGTACTAATTGCAAGAAATTAGAATCTAATGTCAGGGAGGCTGTAAAACAACTGGGAATTGAAGCCACTATCGAAAAAGTAGAGGATTTTAAGGACATTATGGCATATGGTGTAATGAGGACACCTGCACTTGTAGTTGATGATCAGGTAAAAGTTATGGGAAGAGTTCCATCAGTAGAAGATATTAAAAGATACTTATAAAGACGGAAATACGTTCTCCCAAACAGGTATGTTTGGGGGATTTTTTTATGATTACTATTTCATAACAGTTTTGATTAAGCAGGTCTATAAGAATTGATAGGATAAGCATTCAGAAGAGAATGGAAGTTTTTGCAAATAAATAATGATTCATGTCAAAAAAACCGTATTTCATGCAAGGGACGGTTATAAAATGTATTTTTTTGATAGATTTAATGTAAAATACTTCATTGGAGGAGCAAAAATATGAGAAAAAAATTACTCAGTATTCTTCTTGTGCTGAGCATTATATTTACTATGCTGCCTGTTTCGGCTATGGCAGAAACAGTGATAGATAACCTACATGGTCTTGAAGAAGAAACTACCGTTGATATTTCGTTGAAAAGGACTCAGAAATACAACATTTGGGTAGCTGGTGTACAGGTTACCGATGACAACAAGGATAATATTACCGGCCCAGGCATTACAGGAACGGTTACCTATGATTCTGACACTGAAACCCTTACCTTGACTGATGTGGATATTACCTATGACGGTAATGTCATTGATACATATACAGAGGATTTAATCGTAGTTTTGAATGGTAGTAATACTGTTATAAGCACTTCCATTAGTGATGATAATGCCTTCTGTACTCGCGGTTGGGGCAGTTTCACCTTTAAAGGGGAGGGCTCCTTGGAAGCTTGTGGTACATACAGTGGCATCTATGCCTTCGAAGACATCATCATTGAGAGCGGCACTATAAAAGCTACTGGACAAAAAGTGGGCATTTCCACCAACAGTGGGTCGATAACAATCTCTGGCGGTAATGTGACTGCCGAAGCCTTAACAGTAGGAACTAGGACATGCGAGGGCTACGGTATTGCTGAGGATTGGTATGGAATATTAGATTTGACTGTAAGCGGTAATGCTATAGTGGATGCTAAGGGAATAAGGGGCGCTATAGGTACAAATAATCTAATCACCACTAATACGACCCATAACGTAATGGCGGGAGATAGCGAGTCTAATGCTGAGTTAGTCACTATACCTGATGCAAATACTTGGGAAAAATCATATGTTAAACTGTTCCATGGTCATACTATTTCCGGCATCATCACCGACAAGGAAGGCAACCCTATTAAAGGAGCAACTGTTCAAATCCAGAAAGAGGGTGCTGATTTCGGAGAATCTGCTACTACATCGGCAGACGGTACCTACACTACACAACCTGTCCCCGACGGAAATTATACCATCAAGGTCAGTAAGAATGGTTATCTTGATGCGGTCATTGAGGATGTAAATATTAATAATAGCTCAATAACTGACATAGACACTAGCCTGATTCTCATCCAATATACCATCACTTACAATGCCAACGGCGGAAGCGGTACAATGACCGAGGAGAAGGCGACCTACAACACAGCATTCACCCTGCCAGAAAATGGATTTACTGCTCCTGAAAGTAAAAAGTTCAAGGCATGGGCAATCGGCAGCCATGATGGTGAACAGAAGAATGCAAACGAAACCTATACCTTTATAGAAGATTCAACTATTTATGCCATATGGGAGGATATTCCTGTTGTAACCTACACCATTACTGCAACAACAAGCACGGGAGGCAGTATCACACCCAGCGGCATTGTAACGGTTAATCAAGGCGAAAGCCACACCTTCACCATCACTCCTAACAGAAATTATTCTATTGTGGATGTGAAGGTGGATAATTTAAGTCAAGGTAAAATAACAAGCTATACCTTTAGTAATGTAAATGATGATCACATCATTTATGCAAATTTCCGATATACTGGCAGTAGAGATTCCGGCAGAGACAGAAGATCTGAAGACAGCAGCATTCCTGTCATCGACACCTCGCCTTCATTAGACGAGCCTGATACTCCAATACAGGGAGAAATCAAGGAAGAGGTTAAAACATTTGAAGATATTGCAAACCACTGGGCAAAGGAAGATATTGAATTTGTAGTAAGACAAGGACTATTTAGCAGCACCTCTGAGACAAGTTTCAGCCCCAACATGGCTATGACAAGAGGAATGTTTGTTACAGTGTTAGGACGAATGGCAAGGGCTGATATAAGTGGGTACAAGGAAAGTAGTTTCACCGATGTGAAAAGCAATTCTTACTACATGGGATATATAGAATGGGCAAGATTAAACAACATCATAAAGGGAGTCGGCAATGGAATGTTTGCTCCCGATAAGACCATTACCCGAGAACAGATGGCAGTCATTATAGATAACTATGCTAAAGCCCATGGCTTTACTCTGCCAAAGGTTTATGAAGAGAAGACCTTTGTAGATGGTGATAAAATAAGTGCTTATGCTAAGGAAGCCTTACAGGAGATGCAGATGTCAGGCATTATGAGCGGCAAGGGCGGTAATTTCTTTGATCCACAAGGTGAGGCTACTAGAGGGGAGGTTTCAGCAGTTATACGTCGTTTCGTGGAGCTCTTGATTTCTATGTAGTTGCCTGAAATACAAACCATCCATCCTTAACTGAAAACTGGTAGACACCGCCATGTTTTTCAACAATATGGGCCATGCTCTTTGTACCGAAACCATGACCATGCTCTTCTGATATAGGAAGGCCTTGATGAAATATGGGCTCTGTATGATATCTGTTGCGGATGTCAAGACAGAGCTTGTTGTTTTTAGAATAAATACGTAATTCCCTCTTTGCTCTTTACGATAATTGCATCTTCCTCATTTTCAATTTTCATTTTTTCTAATACTTCGTCAAAGATAATGAAGAATTTTTCTTTTGATATTGGTTTTAATATATAGTTGATAGCTTTCACTGAATAACTTTCTAAGGCAAAATCTGGGGATGATGTAAAGAATATAATCGGTGCATTTTTGTCAAAGCAACGGATTTCTTTGGCTACATCAATGCCCGTAAAGCCTGGCATAATAATGTCCAGGCAATATATATCAAACAGTTTTCCTTTTTCTAAGGTTGATATTAGTTCAAATCCGTTTGGAAATACGGCATATTCGCAGCTGAAATTTCTTGATGTTCTATACTGGTTTATCAGCTGTACCATGTTGGATAATTCATCAATATTGTCATCACAGATAGCAATCTGTAGCATGGCTTTCCTCCATTCCTAAAAATACCACAATAGTATACCATAAAGGGTAATTTATAGTAAATACTAATGTAAAAAAGTAGAGGATTAAGGATATAATAGTCTATGGTGTATGAGAAAGCCTGCACTTGTTTTAGATGAACAGGTAAGAGTTATGGGAGAGTCCCGTGGGTAGAAGATATCAAGAAATATATGATAGAGGGAAAAGTTAAGAATTTTCCCAAAAATAGAACTTGAAAAAAACGCAATTATATATTATAATTGTACAGCTTACAGAGTAGAAAAATATAGAAGAATAATACAGTGTTTCTTGGCACCCACTTAAAAAATCAAGGTTTTTTTGGGACTCCGAGAATTGTATTCGAAAGGAGTTTTTTTGATGGAAAAAAATAAAATTCAATTTTTAACCAGGACTGCCATAATTGCAGCAGCTTATGCGGCTCTTACTTATGCTTTTGCCTTTATGAGTTATGGAGAAGTGCAGTTCAGAATATCAGAAATTTTGGTTTTACTCGTATTTATTGAGCCTAAATATGGTTTAGGATTGATTTTAGGTTGCATTTTGGCAAATATCGCAAGCCCATTGGGAGTAATAGATATAGTTGTAGGCTCCTTTGCAACATTCTTAGCCATAGCCTACATTACCGCATTAAGGAAAGTATTGCCCTACAGTAAGAAGTCCTTGGCAATTGCAAGTCTTGGTCCGGTAATATCAAATGCCCTATTAGTAGGAATGGAATTAACTTATTTGTTTAATACTCCATTCTTATTAAATGCACTATATGTGGCAATAGGTGAATTTGTAGTTGTTACTATAGCTGGGACTGTAGTAGTTAGCACTATAATGAAAAATAACAATCTAATAGAAAAATTAATATTCAACTAAACAAGTAACGGGAACACAGAGCTGTATTAGCCTGGGTTCCCGTAAATTTTTTCAGCCTATTGAACTTCTACTCCTTTAGGAAGCCAGAAATTTAATGCCTTAGGAGCTATAGTTATATTAACTTCATCAAATAAAAAGCTATCTCCATCCATGCATAGATTTATAGGTCTTATGCCTTTGATATTTATCTTCTTACACTTTTTGTAGGTGATATAATTTTTAATCTTATCATTACTTAAGTGTTTTCCTACCTTGTATACATTTAAAAGACTTAGTATTTTCAGGCGGGATATTTTTGTTACAAAGCAAAGGTCAAGTATTCCGTCATTTATTTTTGCTAAGGGAGCACATTTATAGCCTCCTCCGTAGGAATGTCCGTTTGCTATAACTCCTATTAAGTAGGAATTATTTAATACTTCATTATCATCAACAGTGACTTTCAGTTCTTTTCCCAATTTTTTAAAGAGACAAACTAATACTGACAAAAGGTAGCGACTTGTACCATTTAAGAAAGGGATTTTCTTAAATTTATGCATATTAAATGCTGCATCTGCATCTAATCCTATATTACATACGGATACAGCATACTCATCATAAACTTTTATAAGGTCTAATTTAATAGTTTGTCCATTAAATTGAGATTCAATATTAGTAAAGTGTTCCTCATTATGGAAATTCTTTACAAAATCATTTCCTGAGCCACAAGGGATTACACCGACACTTACATGAGGAAAACTACAGGCGGCATTAACTACTTCGTGGAGAGTGCCATCTCCTCCGCAGGCATAGTAGACTGTAGGTATTAAATCAGTGCTTTTATTTTTAATGAATAAGGCAGCATCCCCTTTAGATTTTGTAAAATATATTTCATAGGGTTTGTCCTTAAAAAAGGAATCGATATTTTCAGCAATTTCCTGCTGATAAGTACCATTGCCAGCAATGGGGTTAATAATAAATATATATCTCATTGCTCCTCCACGGGAATCTTTACTTTGTGCCGAATAGTCTGTCTCCTGCATCGCCTAATCCGGGAACTATATAACCTATTTCATTGTATTTTTCATCAATGGAACAAGTATATATTTCTACATCAGGGTGTTCTTCTAAGACCGTTTCAAGACCTTCAGGAGCACATACCAAGTGGATGGATTTAATTTTTTTAGCTCCGTGTTTTTTTAACAGTCTGAGAGCACCTTTCATTGATCCTCCCGTGGAAAGCATGGGCTCAGTTATAATTACTATTCTGTTTTCTATGTCAGAGGGAAGTTTGCAATAGTATTCGATTGGCTGTAGGGTTTCTTCGTTGCGGTAAAGACCGATGTGACCAACTTTAGCATTGGGAATTAAATCAATTATTCCATCTACCATTCCCAGACCTGCTCTTAAGATTGGAACTATTGCTATATCCTGTCCGGATAGTATTTTACCAGTAGTCTTGCATATGGGTGTTTCTATATCAATATCTTTTAGCGGTAGATTTCTGGTTACTTCATATGCCATAAGCATTGAAATTTCTCTTACTAATTCTCTGAAATCCTTTGAAGACGTATTTTTATCCCTTAACATTGTTAGCTTGTGTTGAATTAAAGGGTGTGAAACCACTTTTACATTGTTCATAATTGACTCCTTATAATGAATTGAATTGTTTATAAATATATATTATAATTATTATATACAAAAAGCCCTTTGTCAATTAATTTTTTTATAAAGGAGAGGGGACACCTTCTATTCAAGTATATTCTTTGAAGGTGTCCCCGTATTGAAAAAATGATAAAAGGTACGGGTATTGATTTAACTGAGATTTATAGAATAAAAAAAAATCTGGAAAATGAACGTTTCCTTCAGAAAATATATACAGAAGGAGAACGGAAGTATCTTGAAGTGAGAAAGTTTAATCCTCAAACTGCTGCTGGAATGTTTGCTGCAAAGGAAGCGGTGGCAAAATCTTTAGGCACGGGATTTTCCAATTTCGGCCCCATTGATATTGAAATAGTTAAGGATGAATTAGGAAAGCCTATTGTCAAATTATATGGAAATGCACTAAAAAGGGCTGAAAAACTTGAAATTAAGACTATACATATTTCTATTTCTCATACTGAAGACTTGGCAATTGCACAATGCATAGCAGAATAATAGCATAAAATTATAAATTTCATCATATTGTATAATAAATATCCTTACGGAAGGTAAAGGTATGAAGTTTATAATTATATGTATGGTTATTATGCTGATGTTAAGCGGATGTTCCTCTGAACAGGATCCCTTCCTTTTGCCTGTGAACTACACGGGAGAAGCTTTCATGAAAGTCTATACGGATAAATCAGAGAATGAATATAGGGTAAATATTATATCTAGAGATGGAAATTATAGTATTAGGACAGAATCTGAGAAAGAAGCATGGAATTATGCCTATCTTTCTGGAGGAAGATGTATACTTACTAATGACAAATTTCCTGAAAGCAGTGTAACAATTGAAAATTTCAAACTTACAGATTCTCTTATATATGATTTTGATTTTGAAAAATTTAATTTAGCGGAAAATTTGTCTGAAGAATTAGTTTATTGGGACGGAATATACAAGCATGTATTAAACTTCAGCAAAGAAACCAGGCTGCCAGAGACAATTTTTATTTATAAAAATGACAAATTGGTAAAAGCTATAAAGTATGAAAAATTAAATGTTGAGGAATAATATTAATAATTAACGCTTAATACAAATGTTACCATATGACTTAATATATTATTATGGTAAAATATAATGTAAACAGTACAATTGCGAGGTGTGTGTCTTGGCGGAGAACAAAAAAATACTAATTTCCATCCCTGAGAATTTACTTAGGGAATTGGATAATGCCGTAAAAGAAGAAGGAACGAACAGAAGTGATTTTATAAGAAAATCGATAAGGTATTATTTAATTGAAAAGAGAAAGCTTGAAATTAGAAACAAGATGAAAGCAGGCTATTTGGAAATGAGTAAAATCAACAAGAGCATTACAGAAGAATACTCAGAAGGGGACTATGAGGACTTTTTAAGCTATGAAACTAAATTATTAGGAAGTGAATAGTTTGATTGTAAAAAGGGGAGATGTATACTATGCCGATCTTAGTCCTGTAATAGGTTCGGAGCAAGGAGGAATAAGACCGGTATTAGTTATACAAAATGATATTGGGAATAAATATAGTCCAACAGTTATTGTATCTGCAATTACTTCTCAGATAAACAAGGCGAAACTGCCCACTCATATTGAAATTAGCTCTAAAGATTTCAGCCTACCAAAAGACTCGGTAGTACTGCTTGAACAAATACGAACCATAGATAAAAAACGGCTGAAAGAAAAAATAGGGCGTTTCGACAAAAACCTGATGGCGGAAGTTGATGACTGTTTAAAAATAAGCTTAGGATTAATTGATTTTTAATGGGTTTGGGACAATTTACAAATTGTCGGCAAACCCATTATTTCTTAGCAGGGTTCTTATACCACCAACTAGGTACAAGGAGCCTGCAAAAGCAATTATGTCACTTTTATCGGCGCTTTTTAATACTGTCAATACTTGGTCATAGCTTTGTAAGGCAGTTGCCTTAATATTGGAGTTGTTTTCAATTAACTTAGCTAAATCCTCTGCTTTTACAGCCCGTGGACTTGCGGGAGTTAAAGTATATACTTCTTTTGCTAAGGGCAGTATATAATCAAAAAATGCCTTAGGGTCCTTGTCTTTAAGCATGCCGTAAAAAAATATTATTTTTTTATCCATGAAATACTCTTTTAAAGTTTTGGATAGCTGTTTTATTCCATCTGTATTATGTCCCCCATCAAGTACTATAAGAGGATTTTTATTTATTACTTCAAA
The DNA here is from genome assembly GCA_012843025.1 of Tissierellia bacterium. Classification (GTDB taxonomy): domain Bacteria; phylum Bacillota; class Clostridia; order Tissierellales; family Sedimentibacteraceae; genus Sedimentibacter. Next base: position 9,785 of record DURT01000040.1, read on the forward strand.
CCTGCCAGGAAATTTACACTTTGAAAAACCATTTTTAACATTTTCTGAACTTATGTTATAGCCTTCTTTTTTTATTACTTCTAAGGACTGAAGAGCTGTCAGGGCATTTAATAACTGGTGCTCTCCCAAAAGATTTATCTTAAGTTCATCTATATTAAAAACATCCTTTTTTAAGTATTTAAACCATTGTCCTGTAATATCGGACTTAATTTTTTCTATGTTTTTTGAGCTAACTTCATATACTTTGGTGTTATTTTCTATAGCTTTTTTCCTAATAACATTTTTTATATTTTCTCCTTGAGGATAAATTACAACATTTGAATTTTCTTTAATTATTCCTGCCTTCTCATAGGCTATTTTTTCCAAGGTATCTCCTAAGTATTCAGTATGGTCATAGCTAATGGAAGTAATTACTGATAACAATGGACTTTTAACAATATTGGTAGAATCAAACCTTCCCCCCAATCCTACTTCCAATACTAAAAAGTCTATATTTTGCTCCTTAAAATATTCAAAACCTATGGCTGTTACCACTTCAAATTCTGTTGGATGATTATATCCTTCTGAAAGCATTATATCTATTTTATCTTTTACTAATGTTGTAATCCTTGACAGGGAATCTTTATCTATTGGCTTGTTATTTACTTGAATTCTTTCTGTAAATTCTTCTAAATATGGGCTTATGAACAGTCCAGTTTTATATCCAGCATCTACCAGCACTTCTTTTATTAAATTACAGGTTGAACCCTTGCCATTTGTTCCAGCTACATGGATTACTTTATAGCTGTCCTGGGGATTTCCTAATAATTCTGTTAACCTGCCTATATTTTCCAAGCCTAATTTTGAACCAAATTTATAGGTTGAATGTATATATTCTATTGCTTCTTCGTAATTCATAATAAACCTCACAAAATTAATTGTTTTAATCTTACAATACTTTTGAAGGCTTTTCAATATAAAAATAAAAGCCCTGTATCCTATATGGATAGAGAGCTTATATACCTATAATAGGTTTGCTATATTATTCAATATTTTTAGTTCCTATTACCGTGCCCGGATCATCTTCAATTTTATATATAAACAACCTAAGGTAAGCAAACACAACTACAACTAAGGGCATCATGTAGTTAAAAACAGCATATCTACCATATTCCCATGCTGTTACACCCAAAACTCCATATAGGAATGCTCCGCAGGTATTCCATGGTATAAGGGAGGAAGTTACAGTACCTGCACCTTCCAAGGTGCTTGAAAGTTGTTTTGGGTGTAGTCCTCTAGCTCGGTAGGCACCGTGATACATCCTGCCAGGCAGTACTATAGATATGTATTGTTCAGGCATAGTAGCATTACTTGCAATACATGTTATAACTGTCGTAGTGATAAGGCCGGCAACAGATTTAACTCTTCTTAAAATTCTCTCCACTATTACTTCCAATTGTTGAGTTCTTTCCATTACACCTCCAAACATCATAGCAATAATTGTAAGAGAAATTGAATACATCATGCCGTTTAGCCCACCTGCAGTAAGAAGCTCATCAATTACTGCAATTCCGGTATCAGATACAAAACCATCATAAGAGGCTGAAAGGATTGAACCAAAATCTGTCCCCTGGAATAGTGCTCCCTCTATGGCACCGATAATTATCCCAATGGTTATGCCAGGTATGGCCGGCATTTTTAATGCCATAGATAAAATTACAGCTATTGGAGGAAGCAGCAGTATGGGTGAAATGTTAAATGATTCTGCTAAGCCTTCTCTGATAGTAATAATTCCGCTTACGTCCGAACTTGCGTTTGCATATTTAAATCCCATAACCAGGAAAAAAACCAAAGCAATTACATATGCAACAACAGTAGTCGGTAACATCGCTTTAACGTGAGTAAAAACATCTGTTCCTGAAACAGCAGGTGCAAGGTTTGTAGTGTCAGATAAGGGGGACATTTTATCACCGAAATAAGCACCTGAAATAATTGCTCCTGCAGCTAAGGGCGCAGG
>DURT01000041.1 GCA_012843025.1 Tissierellia bacterium
GATATTACACCCTTACTAAGTCTCGAAATTCCTCTGGACAAGCTTCCCGAAACTATAAAAAAACTGTCAGAAGATCCTGGAGATTTAGTAAAAGTAACAGTAGTTAATGATTAATAAAGAAATATAAAACAAAGGAGAAAATTTATGAAATTAATGCACACGAAGTTGCCTGAATTTATAAGAAAAATGAAAGCAATAGCAGCCACTGTAGGTTCAACCTACAAGGAATGTGAAGTAGTGGGATTAGAGAATCTAAAAACTGCAAAAATGCAGTCAAACAGAACGGGAAGAATAGAACGTGCAGTAACAGAAATAACAAAACATGAGGATGTATACAGAGTAGAAGTAGCGGTTATCCCACGAATACCGGAATCTATGCATACAGCAGTAATAAGAGGTTTTGATAAGGACGGAAAACCTGTGCATGCAATTTTGGAAACAATAAATATCCTACATCCAACAGAAGATGTTTTGATTCATGATTGTCCAGATGTTATAGATAGAAGACCACCTATTGGCAAACATTAAAAAATTAAAGGAGATATAGTATGAGTAAATTAAAATATAAAATTATTCCTGAAGGAATGTTACATAGTATTTATATTCCCATAACTGCAGTATTTATAGATTATGCAGATGTTAAGGCATGTAATCTTACAATGTATGAAGCATGTGAAAAAATAGCTGCAACAATACCTGGTCCCGCTGGTTTAAATATGTTTGATATGACTGCTACTACAACAAACAGTAACGGAATAATGTTAGAGGGTGCAATGGTATGTATGGCAGCATCTGACTACGGCAAAATCAATAAAGATTTTGGATACATGGAAATGGTAGAAATACCATATTCAGAAGAACTGATAAAAGAAGAACCACATTTAAAACAATGGAAAAAATCATTCCCTGACAGAAAATTATACATGGGACCGGACCCAAATAAAAAAGTGATTCCAATCCACAACGCAACACTTACAGGAAGAGCCGGAAACAATAATTCAGGAACCGAAATGATGCACTATATAAATATGGAAGAATTACTACTTCCCATTTCAGGCCAAGTAGAAATAATGAAAGACGGAAAATTGGAAGTGGGAGGAACAGGTTGGACTATTTCAGTAGGTATAGGAATGGTAGTAGGAGAAGAATACGGACGAATAGTACCACGCAGACAATGGAAATGCGGAAAAACCGCACATAATTCCGGAGAATATGCGAAATTCTTAAAGAGTCATATTCCAATAATAGCAGCAGATAAACGTGCCCATGCGGCATCAATAATAAGAGCATTACAAACAGGAGTTATACCTGGCAGAGATATAGGAGCATCACCATCTGTGTTAGCAGTTGCAAAACACATGAAAATTCAGCCTGATATAGATAATATACAAGATAAAGCATTGGAAGAATTAGCAAGTGTAGGATGCACAATGGAATGGATAAAAGAAGATGTTGAAGAATTAACACCTGAGGAAATAATTGAAAGAGCTCATGAAATTATCCCAGGCATAGATAATCCAAAGAGATACAATGTTTCTGATATTGTACAAGTTAAATACGTTGACGTATAATATTAAATACTGACGAGAAGGAAACTTCTCGTCATACAATTAATGGAGTGAAAAAATGCAAGAAGATACGAAAGTAATAGTTCAAGTAGATAAAACAGTAGTTAAAATTACGGGAATAGAAGTTAAAGGATTAAATATCCAGCAGCTTGAAGAAATTTTGACAGATAAATTAAAAAGTTTAATAAGAATAATCGGCGTTACAGGAACTTCAATAGAAATGGATGTTTATGGAATTGAAGAAGAAGATATATTAAGAGAAGAAGATGGTTTAATAAAAGCTATATCTTTAGCAGAAGGTATTAGTGTATCAGATGTTACTAGTTTATCTTCTGTAAAAAAAATTAAAAGTGTTGATATAAACTCCATACCGGATTACTTAGAAGACGGATGCAAAGGAGAAAGGTGGCAGAATACTTGATTAACAAGGCTGTAATTATACCGACTGGAGACGAGATTAGATCAGGTATAATTTTAGATACCGACAGTCCTATGATTATGCAAGTTATATTAAGTATTAACAGCAAATGTACGGTAATAAGAAATGAACCCATACCTGATGTTGAAAATCTCATAATAGAATGTATAAAGAGTTATATAAAAGATGATGTAGATTTGATTGTATTGATTGGTGGGTCCGGCGGAGGTCACAGATATAGCTCTACTTTAGCAAAAGACTATACCCATACATCCTTAAATTCTATATTAGATAAAAAATTTTCAACTGAACTTTACGGGAAAAATGGCCACATGTGGAGTAAATTAATTTGCGGAAAGGTAAATAATACCATTATTATTAATGTTCCGGGTCCATATCAAGAAGCACGTGCTGCCATTGAAGCTTTTAAAAATTCCTATGAAGAAAACAGCGATGACTTAAAACAAATAAATGTAAGTATGGCGGAAGCTGTTAAGTCACAATACTATTATTAACCAAATATCATAAGATTTTTGGCTGAAGTAATAAAGATTGCTGTAACTCCTAAGTATTGAAATTTTACCTTATAATCAAAACAGGGGTATATGAAATGGAAAATTATAAAAAGACCATGAGTGATATGGCATATGAAAGAATAAGAGATATGATCCTGAATTTAGAAATAAGGCCGGGAGAAAAGATCCCTGAGGAGAAAATAACCGAAATTGTCAAATTCAGTAGAACTCCTGTTAGAGAGGCTATTAGAAAACTTAGCGAAGACGGATTAGTATCAATTTATCCAAACCGTTGTTCTGAGGTAAAATACTATGAAGTGAATGATATTAAGAAAATCGGAGAACTAAGATTGGCCCAAGATATACTATCATGTCAATTAGCTATACAAAATGGTTCTAACTCTGACTTTTCACAATTAAAAGATATAGCTGATAAGTGTAGGAATAGTGCTGAAAAAGGTGAGGTCTTTGAAAGAATTTATTGGGATTCACAATTTCATTTAAAAATCGCTGAAATCGGAAAAAATGATTTATTAATAGAAAACCAAGAAAAATTATATACGAAAATACATATAATTCAGATATCAAAATATACCAATATTGAAGATAGTATTAAACAAGTAAGCAAACATTATGAAATTGTTGATGCATTATATGATCGTGATTATAAAAGAATCAAGTTGCTAATGTGTCAGCATTTAGAAGATTTCTTCAATATTGATGAAGAAATAATTAATATGTATATAAACTAATTGCTGTTAAAGTAGCTAAAGAAACAGGTCTTGAATCTTGTAATCAATTGAACATTGAAAGAATTAACAATTGTTGTTATAATATTAACGGAGAGAAATTGGTTATAGAGGTAACCATAAACTAATACGATTAGGAAATCGTTATCTGGGTGTCTAAGGGTTAGATATTAACGTCCACAAAATGTGGTAAAGGTTTCTGGAAGGGGTGTAAAGTGTTAGAATTCTTAGATAAACAAAATCATGTATTTAAAGGAATTGATGAACCATTTAGTGATACTGGCGGAGTAGCGGTTTTAAGAGGAAATTTGGCTCCACGTACTGCTATATCTAAACCGGGTGCCTTCGATAAGTCACTTCACCATTTTGAAGGATCAGCAAAGGTTTTCGATAGTGAAGAGGAGGCGAATGAAGCTATCTTAGCCGGCAAGGTTCAACCTGGTGATGTAGTAGTTATTCGTTACGAGGGCCCAAAAGGCGGACCAGGAATGAGAGAGATGTATAAGGCATTGAAGTATCTGTATGGCATGGGCTTAAATACTTCTACCGCTGTTATAACAGATGGAAGATTTTCCGGAACTAATAATGGTTGCTTTGTTGGTCACATTTCTCCAGAGGCTGCGGAGGGAGGTCCCCTTGCTATTGTTGAGGATGGCGACAAGATAATAATCGATGTAACAAATGGCATCTTGCATGTAGACCTTTCTCAAGAAGAAATTGACAGAAGATTAAGCGAATGGAAACGTCCAGAAAAGCAGATTTCAAATGGTTATCTTAATCTATATGCACAGGTTGCATCTTCAGCAGACTTAGGAGCAGTTATTACTCATAGAAGATGACCATCCTTGTGAGATGGCTAAAGGGTTATTGTTCAAGCAGGAGTATTTGTTGAAACAGAAAATATAGAAGGTAAGAAAGAATCGGCAATAAAAATAGCAAAGCTTATCAATTAAAGAAGCAAAAGTAGTTCTACACATAATATATGAGGTGAAATAAAATGATCAAACGAAGAACTCAAACGATGGATGGGAATACGGCTGCAGCCTATGCATCTTATGCATTTACAGATGTTGCAGCAATATATCCAATAACACCTTCATCACAAATGGCAGGATTAGTTGATGAATGGTCGGCAAATGGAAAAAAGAATATTTTTGGTGAAACGGTAGTAGTTAAAGAGATGCAGTCTGAAGGAGGAGCAGCAGGTACTCTACATGGTGTTTTACAATCAGGAGCCCTGGCAACTACATATACTGCATCACAAGGCCTTTTGTTGAAGATACCAAATATGTATAAAATAGCAGGTGAATTATTACCGGCAGTATTCCATGTTAGTGCAAGATCTTTAGCATCTAATTCATTGAGCATATTTGGTGACCATCAGGATGTTATGTCAACCAGACAAACAGGTTTTACTTTATTAGCATCCAGCAGTGTACAGCAAGTAATGGATTTAGCTGCTGTAGCTCACTTAAGTGCAATCAAATCAAGACTTCCTGTACTTCATTTCTTTGATGGTTTTAGGACATCTCATGAAGTGCAAAAAATTGAAGTTTTGGAATATGATGAATTAGCTAAACTTGTAGACTATGATGCAGTTAAAGCTTTTAGAGATAATGCTTTAAGTCCCAATCATCCCGTTCTTAGAGGAACAACACAGAATCCTGATATATTTTTCCAATTGAGAGAGTCAATAAACAAATTTCATGATGCCGTACCGGGAATAGTACAATACTATATGGATGAAATAAATAAAATAACAGGAAGGAATTATAAGCTCTTTAATTATTATGGACATGAAAACGCCGAAAATATAATAGTAGCTATGGGGTCAGGTTGTGAGACTATAAGTGAGGTAGTAGACTATTTGAATGCTAAGGGAGAAAGGGTTGGACTGATAGAAGTTCATCTTTACAGGCCATTCTCTGCAGAATTTATGCTAAGTCAAATACCTAAGACAGTTAAGAAAATAGCTGTTCTTGATAGAACAAAGGAACCTGGTTCAAATGGAGAACCTTTATATCTTGATGTTAAAAATGCCTTTTACGGAGTTGAAAATGCTCCTCTAATAGTAGGAGGACGTTACGGCTTAGGTTCTAAAGACTTTAAACCAGATGATGTTATGGCTGTGTTCGAAAACTTAAAATTAGACAATCCTAAAAACGACTTTACGGTAAGTATAATTGATGATGTTACAAATAAATCTTTACCTGTAAGCGACATAAGTATAGACCCGACACCGGAAGGAACAATTGCTTGTAAATTCTGGGGATTTGGTTCTGACGGAACAGTAGGGGCCAATAAATCTGCTATAAAGATTATTGGAGATAATACTGATTATTATGCTCAAGCATATTTTGAATATGATGCTAAAAAGTCAGGTGGACTAACAATATCCCATTTAAGATTTGGAACAAAACCCATTAGAGAACCTTATACAATTAACAGGGCTGATTTCATTGCATGTCATAATCAATCATATGTGAATAAGTATGATCTATTAGCAGGAATAAAAAATAGTGGCAAATTCTTATTAAATTGTATTTGGAATGAAGAAGAACTAAACGAACACTTACCCGCTTCTTTAAAAAGGGATATAGCTAATAACAATGTTGAATTCTACACTATTAATGCTGTAGAAATTGCTAAAGAAATAGGCCTTGGCGAAAAAATAAACATGATAATGCAGGCAGCTTTCTTTAAATTAGCTAATATTATTCCTATAGTAGATGTTGCAAAATATTTAAAAGAAGAAGTTGAGAAATCTTATGGCAGTAAAGGACAAAAGGTTCTTGACATGAATTATGCCGCTATAGATAAAGGCTTTGTTAGCATGAAAAAGATTCAAGTACCTGAATCTTGGAAAACTGCAAATGATGAAGAAATTAAGAAAAATTCTGAAGTGCCAGAATTTATTGAAAAAGTAATATTTACAATGAATAGGCAAGAAGGGGACAAACTTCCGGTAAGTGCATTTAATGAACGTGAAGATGGCACATTCCCATTGGGAGGAACTGCTTGGGAGAAAC
>DURT01000042.1 GCA_012843025.1 Tissierellia bacterium
GGTTTTAAAGGTTACGCTGATGTTTTTAGTTTCTGCATCCATATTAGCAGTTGCTACTGTTTCATCGTTTACTTTAATGTCAGCAATCGCTGCGTTGAAGGCTGCTATGAAGTCTGCTGGTTCTACTTCAACCGGCTCTTCTTCAACTTTATTGATCGTTATTGTTGTATCTGCAGTTATTGTGATTTTCTTTTCTCCACCAGCTGCGACTTCAACACCATTGACGATAATGTCTGTTACTGCTTTAATAGTTAATTCTGTACCTGCTTCTACTTCAGCTAAATTATCTGCTCCCGTGATTGTATAGTCTGTAGTTTCAACAGCATCACCAACAATTGTCACAGCAAATTTCTCTAGATGTGTTACTTGTCCACTTATTGTAATCTCAATACTACCAGCCTTACCAGAACCATCTTTAGCTGTTGCTGTTACTGTAACAGTTCCATTAGCTACCGCTGTTAACAAACCATTTTGGTCAATTGTTGCTATACTTTCATCATCAACAGACCATGTCACTGATTTGTTGCTTGCGTTTTGAGGTTCTACAATAGCTTTTAGCTGAAGTGTGCCATTAGGTTCGGTGATTGTTGCTTCTCCATCACCATCAACAACCACACTAATAGCACTAACAGGTGTCTGAGTTGGTGTACTTGATCCCCCGCCGCCACCGCCGCCTGTAGGTGGTTTTTTAATTTCAGGCGGTTTTACGCCATCTTTAACATCCTGTTCTTCTGGTTCCTTTTCGAAGGAAGTATCATCTGAATTTATTTCTGCTCTTTTTACGGTTCCGTTACCTGTAACTGATACAGGAGCGTTAAGAGTTAGTGAATTTACAGTTACATCACTACCTAAATTTAAGGTTAGTCCTTCAGCTGCTTCTTCAATAACTATACTTTCTATCTCTCCTGTTTTAACATTTATTTTTACTTTAGCTTTAACCGATAGTTCCTTTATATTTGCATTAATTGTAACAGTATGGTTATCATTGGCGTCTTCAATAACTTCTACTTCGCCAAATCCATTACCTGTTAAATCTTCTTCTTCCAAGGTTCCACCAGATATAAATGATGTTAGGTCAACTTCCGTTTCACCTTTAACTAGTATTCTTACTCTACCGTCTTTTTTATCTATAGTGATTCTATTTATCTTAGAGTCTTCAACGATAATAGAATTTTGTCCTCCACCTTCAACTAATAGTTCACCGGTTATAGTTACATTTCTAAGTGTAACATTTCCGTTGCCTACGGCTTCAGTTATATGTACATTTCTATATGTTTCGTTTTCTATTACAGTATTGGGTTCTTCAATAGTTAAATCTAATGATTCCGCTTTTTTGTCAATTACTCTATCTAAGATAACAACTGCTTCTGCTCTTTTTATAGGATTCTGTGGTCTAAATGTATTGTCTTCTGCATATCCCATAATTAATTGTTCTTTTGCTGCTGCTCCTACATAGTCTTTAGCCCAATCTGATATTTTTTCACTGTCCGAAAAAACTTCTGCCCATGTAGACTCTCCTTCAAGAGCCATTATTTTTGATACTATTATTGCAGTTTGTTCTCTGGTTAAATTAGCATTTGGAGCAAATTCTCTTTCTGATACTCCCGCTATGTAGCCTGCACCATATGCTTTTTGAACTTCTTCATAGTACCAATCTCCTGGGTTTACATCGGTTAAGTTTAGTTCAGCTTTATCTGTGTAACCAAACAAGTTGTTAACCATTGTAACAAATTCTGCTCTGGTAACGTATCCTTCTGGTCTAAAAGTACCATCAGGGTATCCCGATACATAGCCATTGTTAAGCCATGATTTAATAGTTTCTTCTGCCCAGTGACCAGTGATATCGTTTGCTGCGAAGGCTGTAGGCATAGCCATTGATAATAACATTACAAATACTATCAATAACGATATTGTTTTTTTCAACATTTTTTACCCCCCTAAAAATATTCTTCACGTTAAAAATTTTTAGCTCCCTTTATGTCAATTATTCTCTTTAAAAACAATTAATTATTGTTTCAAATAATTCTCTTGGTTCGCTATAACCCCCTTCTCCTAAAATAGTAATAAATTTTGTAAGATTTTCACATCACTTCATTTTTAGTACTTCTGGAATATTTATTTTTACTAATAAAATGTTACCTAATATAATAAAAGAGCAGAAATTCAATTATATGTTAATGTTCACTCTTTTCCACAATTTGCTTTAATTTACATATAGTATACATTAACTTTTATTTCTTTTCAAGTCAATATTTGACATTGACAGTGTCAATTAATTGTTGGAAAAAGTTTATTTTATATTTTGAATTACTATCTCCATAGAGAAATAAGCAATTGATATATTTTAAAATTTTAAAATTAGGGTTCTCGCAATCCACCGCCACCATTGACAATCCAAACATAAATGCTTAGGTTTTTTTATCCGAAGGCGACGAACTCAAAGCAAGCTACATTGTTGTAGCCTTCGTTATTCATCATTTTAGCATTTATTTATTGTATTATCAATGGCTTAGCCCCTTTGGGGTGGCTATGTACCCCTTCAGGCTCAAAATCTAAAGCAAGCTAATATTTTAATACACTAAAATCCTGAACAGTTTATCATGTTTTTAAGCCATCTACCTTCAGTTCTATACGTAAATGGCATATCTATCATCATATCTGGATCAACTGTATTATAGGTTTTCTTAATATCTTTTACTACCTTATTATCAAGTTCTAAGATTCTTTCTTCTTTTTTTCTTTCAGCTCTAAGTTTCCTATAGTACTCTTTTATACTACCACCATTAGCTTTGTAGGCTCTCATTCGCGCCATTTCATCTGCTCCTATTATACTCCAACCCATTGGTCTTGAGCTCAGTCTTGCTGATAATATATGGCTTATGTGACCTTCTGCACTACATTTGTATTTTTCTTCCCCGAATAGATTTATTATTCCTTCCCAGTTATTTAATATATAGTTTTTAGCTTCTTTCATACTTTTCTTCTTCTTTTCAGAAGGTGTTTCTTCTATTGCGAAATTTATTAGTTCTATTGTTAATTTTTTATTCCCTGTTCTAATACTTTTCCATAAAGGTTTATCTATATTTACTGGATTTTCAAGACTGCTTAAGTGAGCAGTCAAAATTTTTATATATTTACTTAAATGATAGTGGTCAAGCACAAATTTACTATCTTTGATTATTTGTGTTCCACCTTTTATCCAACCTGCTCCGTCTCCTGCTATATAAATATTTTCAACTTTTTCTAAATCATAGGCATCATCAATATATGTTGCTACTTCTGTCCATAGGTCTTCCGGATTCATGTTCCCTGTAAAGTATCTAACATTTTCAAGTTTTGTTCTTCCCTTATTTATAGTTCTTTTATCGTCATATACATAAATCAATTTCATTATTTTATTATTCCTATTTTGCATTGGAACATGGTCTTCATCTGCTTCTATGTATATGGTTTTTACTTCTTTATTTTTGTTTTTTTCTTTAATTTCAAGCTCTAAGTTATCTATTTTTCCATTCTCTCTGATTGTTCTTTTTACGGATTCTCTTGTTAATGCTACAGGTGTTGATAATTCTGCTGCCTTTTGATAGCTGACATCAGCTGATTTTTCTAAAATATTTGCTTTAAGGTTTGCTTCTATCCTTTCGTACTTCTCTATATCTAAGATTTCATCAAGGATATGTACATAACTATTTTCTTTAATATTTTTAAAGTACGTTCTTTCGAATTCCAACTCTCCAAACCTGGTAATTAAACTTCTTTTTGCATTTCTTTTATGTACATGATATTTTCCTTTTCTTTCTGGTGAGTCTTTGATTATTTTGTTTAATTCACCTATTATGGCTGAAATTGTATCTATTCCAATACTATTTACCATTTCTCCTACTGAATCTACGATATGATCTAAGTCGGTACTACCTTCTAACACCTTTATTAAATTTTCTTCAATTTCCCTCTTAACTTTTTGTGCGACCAGTTGTATAATGTTATTCATAGAGAATTTCCTCCTTTGGTTGTGATTTGGTCAATTACTATTATATCAGATGGAGGTTAATTCTCTATATTTTTTTCTTTTTTTGTCCAACAACTATTTTACACTAAGTTTGACATTTTTACGTTTGCTCAATTTTCGCAAATTAAAATCCTTTACGATTGACTAATCGTAAAACATTTTAATTAATCTATTCGAATAAAATTTTGAGCAATATTACAATTATTTTAAAGTTTATGTTTAATAACCTAAATAATGGGTATATAATAGATTAAGATCAGAATAATAAAAGTAATTACTGGAGGGAAATATGAAAAACTACGAAAAACTAAATGTATACTTATCAAATTTAGCTGTACTAAATGTTAACCTACACAATATCCACTGGAATGTTGTAGGAAAGCAGTTTGTACAAATTCATGAATTTACAGAGGAATTATATGATGATTTCTTTGAAAAATATGATGCAGTAGCTGAAATTTTGAAAATGAAAGGTGAAAAACCGTTAGTTAAATTATCAGACTATCTAAAGAATGCATCTATAAAGGAATTAGAAGTAGATAAATTCGATTGCAAAGAATCTCTTGAAATAGTTTTAGGTTACTTAGAAGAAATGAAAAAATTAGCAACTGATATAAGAAATGAAGCTGACGAAGATGGTGACTTTGAAGTAGTGGCAGAATTCGAAGATCATGTTGCTGGTTACAGCAAGAATATATGGTTTGTAAAATCCATGCTTGCTTAATAATACTAAGTTAAATAGCTCACTTCATATGAAGTGAGCTTTATGCTTTTTTTACGAATTCAGATTTTAGTTTCATTGCACCGAAGCCATCTATTCTGCAATCTATATCGTGGCCATCACTAGAACCATATATTAACTTTATATTTTTTACCTTGGTACCCTTTTTCACTGGTGTTGAACTGCCTTTTACTTTAAGGTCTTTAATTACGATTACAGAATCACCATCATTTAAAATATTTCCGTTTGCATCAGTAATTGTATCTGTGTTATTTATTGTCTCCTGAGCCTCTAAGGTCCATTCATGGGCACATTCGGGACAAACTAAGATATGGCCATCTTCATAAGTATATTCTGAATTACAGCTTGGGCAGTTTGGTAATACTGACATTTAAAACCTCCATTATTTTAATACATATATACTATCATACTTTGTCAGATTAACCAACCCTAAAAGCTATAAGGGCTTCTTTACTTATTTTCAGAGCAGAAATGCCGTTAACATATTATGGGATTATTTGCAGAATTATGCTATACTAAAAATATATGTCCATGGAATTTATTATATGAACTATTAGCGTAGGAGGCATATTATGGAATTTAATAAAAAAGTCTATATGGCAGCAACAGCATATACACTTATTACAGGGTTAGCATTTTTATTTGTAAAAATTGCTTTAACTTCTGCGGACCCTTTTGATTTGCTGGCATATAGATTTACTGTTGCATTTATAGCCATATTAGTTGCCTATGCATTTAAGAAAGTAAAAATAGATTATAGCATAGAAAGAATTAAAAAAATTATCCCCCTAGCATTAATTTATCCCTTATCATTTTTTACATTCCAAACCTTTGGGCTTCAATATACTTCTTCGGCAGAAGCAGGAATATTGATGGCATCATCACCAGTATTCACCTTATTATTAGCTACTTATTTCATTAAAGAAAAAACCACATTTTATCAAAAATTATCAATTTTATTATCTGTAGCTGGTGTTATATACATAACAGTTAATAAGAGTACAGGTCTTAACTTTAACAGTATTTTAGGAGTAATATTAATACTATTAACTGCTTTATCAATTGCCGGGTACAATGTTATGGCAAGAATATATACAAGGGATTTTACCAGCATTGAACTCAGTTCCATTATGATTTTCATAAGCTTCATTGGCTATAATCTTATATCAATTATTAAGCATTTAATAAAGGGAACCCTTAGCAGTTTTTTTGCTCCTTTAACTAGTATTAGTTTTATAATTTCAATACTCTACTTAGGTGTTCTTTCATCACTGGTAACGTCTCTTACTACTAACTACATTTTATCGAAAATAGAAGCATCGAAAATGAGTGTTTTTGCCAATTTAGCTACTGTTATTACCATAATAGCAGGAGCAGTCTTCCTTAAAGAAAATATATACTATTACCATATTATAGGTTCTATTTTGATTGTGGGAGGAGTTTTAGGAACTAATTTCTTAGATAAACTTCCTAAAAGTGAACCCTGAAAATTTCCCATATCCTAGGTATTCTCAGGAATTACTTCATTTTCAGCAACTTCTTTTGATCTTTTTTTAAAATTTATGTTCATTAGAACAATTGATACTAGCATAATTGCTATACCAAAGTATCCAACAAAATTTACTTTTTCGTTTAACAATAGTACTCCTACAAGTGTAGCTACAACAACTTCCACAGAAGTAATTATAGTTGCTTTTGAAGCATCAACATCCATTGACAATCCCCTTAAATACAGGAGATTTGCAAGCAAACCATTTGTTATAGCACCGAAAATTATCCAAAATAAAAAAGTACTATTGGTAAATAAATATAAGTGTTGCCATGGCCTAGCAAACGCACCAGTGGTAATAGAACCGAACATTAACATATATAAGGTCATTGTTTCAGGGTCATCTCCACTAGTAGCAACCTTACCTACAACAGTAGCAAGGGCATATAGAAAACCCGAAAGTATTCCTAAAGTTAAGCCTAATCCAGAAATACTTAGTTCTGCAAAATTTCCACCCGTTACCACTATAATACATCCCAAAAGATTTAATAGCAGTGCAATGTATTGATATCCCAGTAATTTCTCCTTTAGAAATATCATAGACATAATTGCAGTAAACAAGGGAGCTAAGTACAAAAGAATCGATGCTGTTGACACACCTACTATTGTTATGGTGGTATCATAAGCTAATTTGAAAATTCCTTTAGTCAAAACACCTAGTATTATACTATATAGTAACCCCTTCTTAGAGATTTTTATTCCATTCACACCATTCTTCCCTAATAAATATATGAGCAAGGGGAAAAGCGCTAAAAATTGTCCGGGAAATGCAATCATTAGTGATGAAACGCCTAAATTGCTAATCTTAGTCACGTAATATCCTCCAAGACCCCATAAAATCCCAGAAATAAAAATAAGAAGATAACCTTCAAGGGATCTTCTTTTTACCATTCATAAAACCTCCCTTTATAAAGTTCTTTTAGTATAACATAAAATTTTCAAACTTCAAGAGTATAGAATAAAAACAAAGAAGGAAGAATTTATAAATACTTACTTCCTTCTCTCACACTTAGTTTTGATAGTTGATTATTCTCGATTAAATCACTGACCCAGCTTTTATTAGTTTTGGAATATTCCCTAAGAGCCCATCCAATTGCTTTGTTTACGAAAAATTCTTCTGTACTTGCATTGTTAATAATTGCCTTTGACAAAAATTCAGTGTCAGTTTTTTCTTTATATTTTAACTGGAATATAATAGATACTCTTTTTAGCCAAATATTCTCGGAATAAATCCACTTGCTGATTACCTTATCTTTTACTTCAGGATATTTCATAGAAATATATCCAACAATGGGATTAATAGAATCCACCGTATCCCACCATGATTTATAAGTTATTAAGGATTCAATCTTCTCCATGTCATCAATAGTAAATAATTTTTTTACTACGTCCATATAGTGGATGGCCAAGTATTGAAATTCCCTTTCAGGTAAATTAAAGCATTTATCAATAAAGTCCCAGTCAACTTCTTTATCTTTTTTTCTTTCCTTCATAAACTCCTTAGCCAAAGTTTTACGCTGAGGAGTTTTTATTCCTAAAAAAGGGAATTTGTTTTTCATATATTTAGCCATGGGAACTGCTAGTTCTTCATTTCTGTTTTTGTAGTATACTTCAACAATATCCATGCCTTCTCCTTAATACGGTGATTTACGAATCTTTCTTATATAATCTTTTAATGCCTCCATTGCAAATTTATAGCCTAAAAATCCAAAACCTGAAATCTGTCCTATACATGCAGGAGCAGTTACCGACTTGTGTCTGAATTCTTCCCTAGAATATATGTTGGAAAGATGTACTTCCACGGCTCTTATACCTACTCCTATCAAGGCATCGTATATGGCATAGCTGTAGTGGGTAAAGGCACCAGGATTAATTATTATTCCATCGACGTTTTTGTAGGCAGACTGGATTTTATTAATTATTTCACCTTCCACATTGCTTTGAAATATTTCAACTTCCAAATGAAGTTTCGCCGCTTCATTTTTAATATATTGGCATAGGTCTTCATAAGTATTGCTGCCATAAATGTTTTTTTCTCGTATACCCAAAAAATTTATATTAGGGCCGTTTATTACTAGTATTTTCACTATTCCATTCCTCTACTTTCTTAATTATTTTATTTGCAACTTCTTCTATTCCGCCATCATTGTATACTTCAAGGTGGCAGTATTTTTTATAAAGGTTGATTCTCTCATTGTATAATTTATACACCGCCTCAATACCATCCTTTAAAAGGGGACGTGTACTCATGTTTATGTCACTGATTATATTTTCAACAGGCCTGTTAAGAAAAACTATAATGGAGTTCTTTTCTAAATTTTCGATATTTTCTTTTCTTTTTACTATGCCGCCTCCTGTTGCAATAACGCGGGAATTAAGCTGTCCTAATATTATAGCATACTTGCTTTCAACATCTCTGAAATATTTTTCGCTAATATCAAACATTTCTTTAATGGTTTTTTTCTCATTTAGTTCAATATATTCATCCATATCTATGAAAGGCATATTAAGTTTTTTTGCAATTATTTTACCAAAGGTAGTCTTGCCACTGCCAGGCATACCTATAAATACAATGTTTTTCATGATAATTCCTGCCTAAATAATTTTTCACCGTCTCTTTCCATCAACAAATCTAATATAACTAAGGCAGATGCACCTTCTATGACGGGAATCACCCTGGGAACTATACAGGGATCATGCCTTCCATTGATTTGCAAAACTGTTTCTTCCATTTTGTCAATATTCACCGTTTCCTGAGGCAGTGCTATAGAGGAAGTTGGTTTTACGGCTGTGGTGAAAACAACAGGCATACCGTTTGTAATACCTCCTATTATTCCTCCGTTATTATTGGTCTTTGTAGATATTTTGCCATCTTTTATAATATATGTGTCATTGGCGGAAGAACCCCTCATTTTCGTTATATTAAACCCTGCCCCAAATTCAATACCTTTTATACCAGGTATTGAAAAAATCATATGAGATAATTTAGATTCCACAGTATTAAAGAAGGGGTCTCCATATCCGGCAGGAATATTGGTTATAATAGTTCCCACGGTGCCTCCTAAGGAATCTCCTGATTCTTTTGCCTTTAAAATTTCAGCCTTCATAAGCTCTCCCTTTTCTTCAGAAAGCACGGGAAATTCCATATCCTTCAAGTAATTAAAGTGGGCTGCATCATAATCTATAAGCTTTATTCCATCATCTTCTATATGGGAAATACTTTTAATATGGCTGGCTATAAAAATATCTCTGTAGGTTTCTAATATGTGCATTGCCAGGGCTCCTGCAAATAATAGGGGAGCTGTTAACCTTCCGGAAAAATGTCCTCCCCCCCTGTAGTCATTGAAACCGGCATATTTTGCCCATGCAGGATAATCGCTGTGACCGGGACGCATGTTGTCCTTAAGCTGGCTGTAGTCCTTGGATTTTTGATCTTCATTATATATAATTCCACAAAGAGGCGCTCCTGTAGTATATCCCTTGAACACCCCGCTTAGTATTTTTACAGAATCCCCTTCTCTCCTACTGGTGGAAAGGGGGCTCTTTCCTGGAGCACGACGGGATAATTGCTTGTTAATATAATCCATATTTATTTTAATTCCCGGAGGAAGGTTGTCTATGACAACCCCTATTCCTTCACCGTGGGATTCTCCAAATATACTTACCTTCAGTTTATTTCCCCATACGGAGCCCATACTCTACCTCCCAATGATGTATAGTCCTTCCAAAAATCAGGATAGGACTTGTTCACTGCCAGATAATCTTGCAGAATAATTTCATCCTTACACCTAGTTGCTGCAATAGCCAAAGCCATAGCTATTCTATGGTCCTTCCAGCTGCTTACTGTTACCCCACCCTTTAAATTTTCCTTTCCTCTTATAAGGAGGCCATCTTCTAATTCTTCTATTTCTCCTCCTAATTTATTAATTTCCGTTGAAATAACTTTTAATCTGTCAGATTCCTTGATTCTTAAGCGTCGGGCATTTATAATTCTTGTTGTCTTCCCTTTTTGAAGGGAACCTAAGACAGCTATTATAGGAACTAAGTCTGGTATTTGAGAAACGTCTATTGTAATTTCATCCTTGTAGTATTCCTTGATAATATTAACTATTTCTTTGTCCCCTTGGAGGGAATTTTCATTTAAACCTACACATTCCACATTATTTCCCAAGGCTTTCGCCACTATGTAAAATGCTGCCTGAGAATAATCTCCTTCAACAGTATAAGAAGAAGCCTTGTATAATGAATCTCCCGGTACTAGAAATTGTTTGTAGCTAATATTTTCAATATTTATATTAAATTTTTTAAGGATATCCAATGTTAAGTCCACGTAAGGAGCTGATTCCATCTTATCTCTAATAGTAATTATTGAATCTTCCCTTATAAGAGGAAGTGCAAATAGGAGTCCAGATACAAATTGAGAACTTAATTTACCAGAAAGAGTATAATTACCTCCCCTTAATTTCCCACTTACAGTAAGAGGCAATTTACCATTGTTATTTTCATAAATAATATTCTTTTCGCGAAATATTTCATAGTAAGTATCCAATGGCCTTTCTATTAGTCTCCCTCTCCCTGTAAATGTACAGCTGTTAGTTACCATTAAGGCTACAGGAATTAGAAACCTCAAAGTTGATCCTGATTCTCTGCAGTCAATTTCCGTATGTTCTATATTGCCTCTTATGCCTCGTATATGAAGTTTATAAGTATTATTCGTATTATTGTTTATTTCTATTTCTGCCCCAAGCTTTTTCATTCCTTCAATAGTAGCAAGTATATCATCAGATAGAATCACATTATCTACTAGGCTTATTCCATCCTTACATAAAGAAGCACATATAATGGCTCTATGAGTTAAGCTCTTTGAAGGAGGAGGATTTATTTCACCTTTAAGTTTTGAAGGTTTTATTAATATGTTGTTCATAATTCTCCTAAAAATTTATCTATATTTTCCAAAGGAATCCTTTCAATAAATCCCTGCCCAATTTTTCTCAATAGTATTAAATTTATTTTACCTGAAATGTTCTTTTTATCCAATAAAATTATATCCTTAATTTTATCCATATTCAAGTTGGGTAGTTTATATTGAATATTGAAGTTTATAAGTATATTTTTAATCTTTTCAGCTGTTCCGGATTCCGAATATCCTATAGCTTCACTTTTTTTAGTTATATGGTACATCCCTAAGGCTACTGCTTGGCCATGGCTGTACTTGTAGTTAAAATGTTTTTCTATAGCATGGCCTAGAGTATGGCCAAAATTTAGGAGCATTCTTTCCCCCTTGTCCCGTTCATCCTTTTCCACTACTTCCTTTTTAATATTACAGCAGGTATAGATTATTTTTTCCAGGTTACTGAACAATTCTTCCTTGCTTTTAATGGAGTATAATCTGTTATATAAATCTATATCCTTTATACATGCATATTTAATTACTTCTCCTAGACCATCCTTAATGAATTTTTCCGGCAATGTATGAAGAACTTCCGGGTCGATGAAGACTCTTTTGGGATGATAGAAACTTCCTATGAGGTTCTTCCCCTGTTGTAGATTTACGGCTACCTTGCCTCCGATGCTGGAATCAATTTGAGATAATAAAGTAGTGGGAACCTGTACGTAATCCACTCCCCTTAAATAAGTAGAAGCAGCAAATCCGGCTAAGTCTCCTACCACTCCTCCCCCCAAGGCTATAATAAGGTCACCTCTTGTAAGGTTGAACTCAATAAATTTTTCATATACGTTTTTTAAAGTTTCTAGTGATTTGCTTCTTTCTCCCGGCTTTACAGCAATAAATTGAACTTCATAATTATATTCTTTAAGGGATTCTTTTACTATCTTACCATAGAGGGAATAAACTGTTTCATCGGTAATTATGGAAATTTTCTTATTATTGTAAAAAGTATTTATTTCACTTCCTAAATTTTTAATTAGTCCCCTTTGTATAAGAATGGTACTAAAGTTAAGTACTTTAATCTTCATACCTTCATCTCTTTTCTATAGGTTTTCATCCATAGATTAACATATATTTTATTTTTAACCAACATAAATTTAAAGTATTATTGAAATTTAGTGTGAATTTAGGGAGTAATAAGCATATTATTAACTTTGGGCTTATGGATAAATATTAAACAATTATTGATTTCATTGGGATGTTATGTTAAAATTCCATAAATAGAAAACGTATCCAATCAACTCACAGGAGGCTGCAAATTGAAAAGGGAAGATTTAGAAGTGTTAGGCAGTTTTATCGGTATTTTTCAAAAGTTAATGACAGCGGATTTTAATATTGCTGTAAGTGATAGAGAAAAAATAATAGCTGCATTACCTGGTAAAACAATAGATTTAAAACTCGTAAAGGGTGAAATATTAAAGGAAGGTTCCGTTGCCTTAGATGCTATTCGAAGTGGAAAACCTATTATTAGAGAAGTTCCCCGGGAAGTCTACGGAGTTCCCTATATGGGACGAGCCATACCTTTATATGATGAAGATGAAGTAATAGGATGTATTATTGTAGCAGAATCATTGGATGCTAAGGAAAAGTTGGTAAATATGGCCCAAAGTCTTTCAACTACCATAGAACAAATTACTGCTGCCATGGAAGAAAATGCAGCCGGTTTGGAAAAAGTAGCAAGTTTAAGTCATGAAATGGAACTGGTATCAGAAAACAATCTCCAATCAGTAAATGAAACAGATAAAATAGTGGAAGCAGTTTATAGTTTTGCAAGACAGTCGAAACTCTTAGGATTAAACGCCTCCATAGAGGCGGCAAGGGCTGGGAGCGCTGGAAATGGTTTTAACGTTGTTGCTGGAGAAATAAGTAAATTAGCAGAAAACAGTACTGCTGCCACCAAAAGAATTACGGATATATTAGAAAAATTAAAAATGGAAAATCAAAAAGTAAGTAAACAAAGTGAAGAATTATCTCTGGTCCTTAACGGAATAGCTGCAGCTACAGAAGAGGTGACTGCTTCAGTACAATCCTTATCCAGTATGTCTGAAGAGTTGGTAAATATGGCAGAAAACTTATAGATAACGAAACCGCCTTTTGGCGGTTTCTATTTATTGTTTTACTTTCCTGATTCTTTTGCCCTTACGTATTCAATGGCTTCCTTTCCTGTTATGTGTTCCACATCTACAGCAATAATATGAGCCTGAGTACATCCATGAATTTCTTTTTGCTTTGCTTCTTCAGGCTGATCTCCTGAATACTTTTCAACCAAAGCTTCAAAGGCTTTAATCCTTTCATCTCCTTCAACTATCCTTGCTTTTCCAAAGACAATGACGCTTCTAAAATAAGAGGTATACTCTTTGCTTACTATGGTGTCTTCATCAATAACCGTAAATGAAACTTTGGGGTTTTCGGCAATTGCATCTACTTTATGACCTTCCTTTGCCGAATGAAAATATATTTTCTCATTAAAATATACATAGTTAAGAGGGACTCCGTAGGGATAATCATTATCACCAATACAAGATAATACTCCGTTTGTACATCTATTCATAACAGCTATCGTATCCTCCATGGACAACAGCTGTTTCTTTCTTCTCATTTCTCTGAACATATCTTCCTCCATATTATAGTATATTTTATATGAATAACTGAACCTTCTAACCCTTATCCCAGAAACTCCCTTATGCATCTTCTGTAGGCTTCTACCGGATCTTTGGCTTGAGTAATCGGTCTTCCTACCACTATGTAATCAGAGCCCATTTCCTTGGCTTTAGCTGGAGTTGTTATTCTTACCTGGTCTCCAGTATCACTGTCTGCAAATCTTACACCTGGCGTTACTGTTAAAAATTCTTTTCCGCATACTTCATGAACTCTTTCTGCTTCAAGGGGAGAGCATACGACTCCGTCCAAACCAGCTGACTTTGCACATTTTGCATAGTGCATTACAACTTCATCCAAAGGTTTTTCTATTAAAATATCCTTCCTCATTCTTTCTTCATCGGTTGAAGTAAGCTGGGTTACGGCTATTAATAAAGGCCTGGTGCCATCCTCCCGGGTTAAGCCTTCAAGGGCTGCTTCCATCATGGATACAGTACCTGCTGCATGAAGATTGCACATATCAATATTAAGATTTGATAATACTTTCATTGCTTTCTTGACTGTATTAGGTATGTCGTGGAGCTTAAGATCCAAAAAAATTTTATGTCCCATGGACTTTAATTCCCTTACTATCTCTGGTCCTTCACCATAGAAAAGTTCCATGCCTATTTTTACATAGGGTTTCTCTTCTTTAAACATGGAAAGAAAGTTCATAACTTCTTTCCTGTTACTGAAATCACATGCAATAATTACATCCTTGCCCATTCTTCATCCTTCCCTACTTGGATATCTTCTCTAATATAATTTTACCACATTCTATTTGATCTGGTATATTCCCATCCTTATCCCTTACACGCCAGATATCGGGAGTTATTTCGTCCACTACATAAATTCTCCCCTCATTATCGTAGCCTATTTCTATTTTAAAATCTATTAATGTAAGATCCATTTTTGCCAGTTCCTCTTTAAGAACCTCTCCAACCATTTCTAAGACTTTAAGAGCCTCATCGTATTGTCCTTCAGCTAAAAGTCCCTTCATAATACACAGTCTCTCACTAATAAGAGGGTCTCCCTGTTCATCATCTTTTAGAGTTACTTCTGCATAAGGAGGATCAAAAGGGATTCCTTCTTCTAAACTAAAGCGGCGACACATACTTCCTGCAGTAAAGTATCGAAGCACGAACTCTAATTTCGGAACAGTCAGATCTCTAACCTTCATTAAATTATTATCGATATCAGCACCTAGGTAATGAGTAGGTATTCCCTTACTTTCCATAAGTTCGAAAAAGTACTTGGATATTTTAAGACCTATTTTTCCCTTACCTTCAACCCTTCCACCAACAGTATTGGAGCCGGGATCAAATATGCCATTTTCTCCTGTTGCATCATCTTTAAACAATAAGTATATTGAACCATCTTCCTTTTTCAATACATCCTTAGTTTTTCCTCTATAAAGTGTTTTCATAGTCCTCTCCTGTAATACATATTATAAAATATTTTACCATAATACTTTTTCCTATACAATAGACTCTATAAAATCTGCCCTAATTTATTAGTAATCTTTAGAATTCAAGTATCTATTGTAAGCTTACTCCAATCATTGGTGCTCAATAATAGCGCGTTCCATAGCTTCCAATGTTTCAATATCCTCCGGCTTCAACTTTTCATAGAGTTCTTGTCTGTATATTTTTGCTTCCCCTTCCTTGTTTCTTCTTCCTTTAAAAATCAGGTCACTCCAAAAAACTTTTTTGTTTTTATAGTATAAATCAAAGTCAACCATTCTCTTCCCGTCAATTGAATATTCTAATGCTACTAAAATTTTTTTAATTTCCTGAGGTGTAAGAAATGTAAATAATCTAACTTGATATGTTAAAACAAAATAAAGCATTACAGCATAATCCTTAGTCCAGCTTTCTCCTAAAA
The DNA here is from genome assembly GCA_012843025.1 of Tissierellia bacterium. Taxonomy (GTDB): domain Bacteria; phylum Bacillota; class Clostridia; order Tissierellales; family Sedimentibacteraceae; genus Sedimentibacter. Next base: position 15,770 of record DURT01000042.1, read on the forward strand.
TCATACCTATTCCTAATTTTGTAAATATATATATAAGTCTGTCGTAGTTTTCTTTATATTTACCCCTGGAATCATATATATTAATTCTTAATTCATACCAATGACTATCCTTTAAGCTTTGGGTAATAAACCTTAACCCCTCTAATCGTAATATTTCCCGAACATCATTAGAAGGCTGAGGAATTAATATCATTGTACTTAAGAAATCCCTTGATGCAACAGGACCAGTTATTACTTCCTTTGTAAAGGCTACAATAGTATCATTCTTTTCTCCTAATCTGATACCATCTACTAAATTAACTTCTGTTCCTGAAAAATATTCCTTAATCCTTTCTATAAGCTTTTCTTCATTACCTAGCACCCGCATAACAATAAATGATGGCCCCAAATCAATTCTATGGAATAGTCCACATGCCTGATTGTTTATAATTGAAGATAATATCACTGAAGCAACCTCATTAACTAACACAATTCTATTTGCATCTTCAACACGAGTTTTTTCATGGTCAGTATCGGTTATAAAACAAAGAGTGCAGTTTTCCGATGCTTTCCCGAAGCCATCCATAAATTCCGTAATCTCCCCATTAAGTTTTGTTAGAAGAAAGTTTGTGATTTCCTCTTCTTTCTTGGTTCTAAAAAACAAATAACGAGGACCCATTCTAAATAACAGCATATCTATCCTCCTTATAAACCTATTCTTTTTAATTCCATACCCCTTGACTTGTTAGTACCTATGGGATATTCAATATGGAATACTTTTTTTGTTGATAGATCGATTACATTAATACTTAATAGACCATTAAGACCAATGGTATCTTCTTTCTTATAATGATTAGGTTCAAAATGATGACCATATAAGTTAAAATTTGTTTTATTGGGGTATTCCTTGTAATAATGGCCTACGGTGAAAGTACAATTATCTATTACTAAGGCACCCTCTTCTAAAATTATTCCTCTCTTGGATAGTTGACTTACTGTCTCATAATCATCATGGTTACCTAGTACATAATAAATCTTTGAATATTCGTTTTTTTCTAAACCCTTAATGAGCTTTGTTACTCCTTTATAGTAACTGTCAATTTTATTTCTGTTTATTCCTAACTTTATGTTATCTACCATATCTCCTGTATGAATAATAAACTGTGGTTTAAGAATATTGATTGTTCTAAATATAAAGTTATAAATATCCATAGGGGTATCGCTTATATGAAGTACTATTGGTCCTTCTAAATTCCTTAATTCCTCTGATATGTATGGATAATTAAATAGTTTCAGTAATAATTTGTAAATAGTCTTAGTGAATTTCATATTAACTCTTCCTCCCGAACAAGACTACAGAAGTTTCTCTTTGGGAACGTTTTTCTTATTATAACATATATATTCCTGCAAGAATAGAATTTTTGATCTTTACGGTGAATTTTATTATTTCGAAGGGATGAAATTGTATTAACCTTTCATATATTCTAGTTGTGACTCTTTTGTACTAAGAAAATATACAAAGACATATATATTAATAAGAACCCCACCTAACGACGCAATCAACGATTGCTGTTAAGTAACCGGGAACCTTGTTACTTCGTAATAAGAACCCCACCCACAAGGCAATCAGATATTGTTGTTAGCTACTCGGGAACCTTGTTGTTAACACAATAATAAAAGGAGTAAAGCAGTGAAAACGGTTAATGTAAGTTTAAATCCCATTGTCAGTAATATTAATTTGCCCACCGTTATAAAAACCACCATATTTCCAGGAGACTTGACAGAAAGTTTAATTATAGCAACCCAGCCAGGGGAAATTTTTTACATCAGGAATAGAGTCTTAGGGCTTTTTTTGGACATTCGCCGGCGGATTATTGAATTAGGAAGTAATGGAGGATATGATGAGAGAGGACTATTAGGCTTGGCCTTTCATCCCAACTTTTATTATAATGGCCTTTTTTACCTTCATTATTCTTTAGCTGGCAGCCAGGGGCCAGGAGCTCTTCCGGGACCCTTTATGCCTGATCCTTGTAATATTAACACTTTAAATTTACAATGGATAAATAGAGAGAAACAATACGACCATATTGACACTGTAGAAGAATGGGTTTTATTACCTAGTGGCCAATCACATAAAAGACGTACACTACTAAACTTAAGAAGACCTTTCATGAACCATAACGGTGTTAACAGTTTAAACTTTTCACCAGAAACAGGAAATCTTATTTTAACAACCGGAGACGGTGGTTCTGGCTATGACCCCTTTAATTTAAGCCAGGACATTATGGAAATAGCGGGAAAAATCATTGAAATTGATGTAAACGTCAATACCTCCATCGATAATCCCCCTGTTGTTACACGTTTTAATGAACTTCCTCCATCAATTCAAAGAACTTTAAAAGTAATAGTCAAAGGAGTTCGTAATATTCCAGGTATATCTTTTCAAAAATACTATAACCAATATATTAAGTATGTGGGAAATGTAGGGCAAGATCTGGTTGAGTCTATTTTCTCCTTTATTAATTACAGACCCCTTCCTGTAACTGAAATTGTTCAATCTTCGCTATCTAATCTTGAACCGAACCAGGAAGGATTGATTAATTTAGGTTGGAGAGGATGGGAAGGTATTTTTCCTACTTCAACTACTATAAACTGTCTTGAAAATCTATCTTTGACTGCAGAAACTATTTCCTATTTCAATGAAGCAGTAGATACTTCTGTTAGCCGCATAAATCCTTTAACTTGTTATTATCATAGGGATGAACGGCCAGGTAAGTTTAGTGGAACAGCACTTACGGGAGTTCAGCCCTATATGGGAACGGAAATTCCCGATTTAAGGGGATCCCTTGTTTTTACTGATTTTGTGAGGCAGGGAGAGTCTCCAGCAAGGGGAGTTTTAGCCTATACTAAGTTTAGAACAGATTGCAAGTTAAGTGATTTCAGTGTTATTGAAACGAATTTTAATTTTGGTCAACCAGCTTTTTATACAAGTTTAGGCACCAATTTAGCGCAAACAAAGCTATACTTGGGAGTTTACGCCTCTCCCAATGTTACAAATTTTAACCAAGGAACTGTTTTTGAAATTGTAAGCAATATACCAACTCTTATTTGAACATAGATATGTAAAGAACCAAGAGAAATTAATCCCCTTGGTTCTTGTATTTCTCTTCAAATATCCTGTTACGTTCTTCGAAACTAACTTGACGATGTATCTGGTGAAGCATCCATACATAGCCGAACTTATCTGCAAACACAGCATTACTTACTCCAAAATCCTCCATCTCCGTTACAGGCTGGATTTGAGTACATCCTGCTTCAATAGCCTTATTAAAAGTTTCCTTAATATTATTAACCGCTAAATTTATCCACATAGAATTTGGACAACCTTCTTTAGGTGCTATTAATTGATACTCTGGATTTTCATCCAATAAATGAAATCTCACACCAAATATTGTAAAAACCGCCTCATTTAAACCTTGCTCATAATTTGTTACCTCGATTCTCTCTGCATCAAAAATATGCTCGTATAACTGCAAGGCTTCAATACTGTTTTTAACTACCATATCTATTTCAACACCAACCATTTAAACCTCCTGATATAGTATTTTAAAAGCACCTTATAAGATAAGCTTATTTTCCGTAAAATTCCATGCCCTCTTCTTTTAGCTTATCTTCCCAGACCATCTTAAGTATACTTAATTCTTCGCTGTAATCATCTTTCAGTTCATCTTTATCATATTTTAATTTCTCAAGTATTTCAATTGAGAAGTTTGACTCACCTTGTTCTTTCCATTCCTTTTGAAGCTCTTTGTTTGGATGAAAACCTAAGCTTAATTTAAACTTTGTACTGTTAATAGTACCTTTTAAATCCTGGGTTCCTTCTATATAACAGTTATTGTTAATGTTAGATTTTATAATAAAGACTCCCATGTCTGATTTCATGTTCTTATACTGTTCTTTTAATTCTTTTCTTCTATCCATTCTTACACTCCTCGTATAATATATTTAGAACTACTTTTTAAGTGTTCTAAACATTAATTTATTTTTAGCAAATGCAATAACTAATTGAACTAATTTATGGCTATCGATTCTGTTGATCTAACTTGTGTACTGCTAAAATTGAACCTAAGGTTTTCAGGCGCATA
>DURT01000043.1 GCA_012843025.1 Tissierellia bacterium
AATTGAGTTCCAGCCTATTGACTGGTCAATGAAGGAAACAGAATTAAATGCAGGAAATATTGACCTTATTTGGAACGGTTATACCATAACACCTGCAAGACAGGAAATGGTGAATTTCACAAAACCCTATCTTGAAAACAGTCAAATTATAGTTACTTTAGCCGACTCTGATATTAACACAAAGGCTGATTTAGCTGGCAGAAATGTGGCTGTTCAAGCAGAATCCAGTGCATTAGACGCAATAAATGCAGAACCGGAAGTAGCAGCATCCTTTGGAGACTTAGCTGAATTTGCTACAAACAATGAAGCTTTCATTGACTTGGAAGCCGGACGTTCTGAAGCCTTGGTAGTAGATGAAGTTTTAGCAAGATACTATATGAAGCAAAAAGGTGAAGAAAAATATAAAGTTTTGGAAGAAGATTTCGGTGATGAAGAATATGGCGTGGGAGTTAGAAAAGAAGATACTGAATTATTGGAAAAATTAAACAAAGTATTTGATGAAATGATCGAAGACGGAACTTATGATGAAATATATTCAAAATGGTTCTCTGAAAATTAAAGGATAAGGATGTAATATGGAAGCAAAAGTATTGAAAATGCTTGTGCCCATGGCATTGGAGGGACTTAAGGCAACTTTAGGAGTATTTGCCGTTACCCTAATAGTGTCTCTCCCTTTGTCTGTAGTGGTGGCTAAGCTAAGATTATCAAAAAATAAAGTAATTTCAAAAATTATCGGTATTTATATTTATATAATGCGGGGTACTCCCTTGTTGTTGCAGCTTATGTTTATATTTTTCGGATACTACCAAGTACCTTACATCGGATATGCCTTTAGCAGAGAACAAGCTATTTTCATTGCTTTTGTTTTAAACTATACTGCATATTTTGCTGAAATATTCAGAGGAGGCATTAATTCAATAGATGTAGGACAATATGAGGCAGCAATGGTTTTAGGCTTAAGTAAAACTCATACATTTATGAAAATTATACTGCCCCAGGTTATTAAGACTGTTTTGCCTTCCGTAGGTAATGAAGTAATTACCTTGGTTAAAGATACATCCTTAATATATATTTTAGGTGCCAGCGATATATTGAAAGCTGCAAGAGCCGTATCCAATGTCTACGCGGCTTTTACCCCCTACATTTATATAGGAGTGGTGTACCTAATTATAACGGCAGTTCTCACAAGAATGTTAGATAAAATAGAAAGTAAGTACAATTATTACAGATAGGAGGAATTATGGTATTAGCAGTTGAAAATTTAAGCAAGAGTTTCGGAAAAAACTTAGTATTCAGCAATGTCTCCTTTTCTGTAAACAAGGGTGAAATTGTATGTATAAGAGGTAAGTCCGGGGAAGGAAAAACAACCCTTTTAAGATGCCTTACTGGGCTGGAAACTGCCGATAAGGGTTCCATTAAAATAAATAATATGTATTTGTGCAAAGAAGAGGATAACCGTATTCAATACGCGCAAAAAGAAAAACTTCAGGCCATACGACAGGAAATAGGTTTAGTGTTTCAAAGCTTTAATCTGTTTCCTCACATGAATGTTTTGGAAAATTTAATGGAAGCTCCCCTTTTCCTTAAAAATGATTCCTATGACAATATAAGGAAAAGGGCAGAAGAATTACTGAATAGACTTGAACTTGAAGGTAAGGAAAGCAGCTATCCTTACCAGCTGTCTGGAGGGCAAAAACAAAGAGTGGCCATAGCAAGAGCATGTATGCTGAATCCTTCCATACTGTGTTTTGATGAACCTACATCTGCATTGGATGAACAAACCAGGGACCAAATATCGAAAATAATCAGAGATTTGGCATCAAGAGGAATTGCTATTATTATAGTTACCCACGACAATGCTTTCGTGGATGAAATTGCCCAAAGAATAATAACAATGAAGGATGGAAAAATAACCATAGAATAAGTGGACTAGCCTAGTCCACTTTATTTTATATGCATCCTTGGGAAAAGTCAGAATGACAAACAGTTTCGCTTCCATCATCTACTATAAGTTTTGCAATTTTTTCATCTAATTCTTCAGGAGTTATATTGGGTGCAAATCTTCCTACTACATTACCCTCTCTATCTACAAGGAACTTGGTAAAATTCCATCTTATGTCATTATCAGCAATTCCCGGAGTATACTCTTTTACTCTGTTATAAAAGTCTTCCGTTCCCTCATTTCTTACCTCTTCCACTGTAGTTTTTAAATATTTGTACAAGGGTTCTTCATTAGGTCCATTAACCTCTATTTTTGAAAATTGTTTAAATTCCACTCCGAAGTTTAACCTGCAAAAACCTACTATTTCTTCATTAGTACCGGGAGCTTGCTCAAGGAATTGATTGCTGGGAAAATCTAAAATTTCAAACCCCTCAGGAGCATATTTTTCATAAAGCCTTTGAAGCCCATCATATTGTGGCGTAAAACCACATCCTGTTGCCCCGTTTACTATCAATAACACTTTTCCTTTAAAATCTGATAAAGAAACGTCTTTATTCTCAATATCTTTTACAATAAAATCATATATTTTCATGAAATCCTCCTAAACTTTCTATGTTAATTGATTAATACCCACTAATAAAGTTTTTAAGCAAAGAAATATTATTTATCCTTAAGTTAGTTAAATTTAGGGATATATTTTATTATTTTGAAAATAATATAACGGGAGGTGTATGAAATGAATTTCACAACGAAAGAAAGATATTTATTAGAAGATCAAAAAAATCAGGAACAATTATGCGTTCAGAAGTATTCAAGTTATGCAAAGTTAGCATCTGATCCCCAGTTAAAAAGCATTTTTCAACAACTTGCACAAAAAGAACAAGAACATTACAACACTATTGATCAATTGCTGAAAGGACAGATGCCGTCAATGGGGCAAGGTGGTCAACAGCAATCGGGAGGTCAACAGCAGTTTGGCCAACAAATGCAGATGCAATCAAGTCAGCCCATGCAGTTTGGAAACCAACAGTCAGGCGGTTCACAACAGTCTGGAGGACAGCAGACAGGCAATTTCATAAACTCCGACAAGGATTTATGTAATGATATGCTTGCAACAGAAAAATATGTCTCAGGTGTATATGATACGGCAATATTTGAATTCAGGGATACACAGGTACGAAATATCCTGAACCATATTCAGAAAGAAGAACAACAACACGGTGAAACGTTGTTCAAATATATGGAAAGCAAAGGTATGTATTCCGTCAAATAAAAGTAGCAAAATAATACCTCCAAGGTAGACAGTCTAATATTTAAATTAGAATTCTACTCGGAGGTATTTTTCTCGATTACATACCTTTTTTATACAGGATGTAGGAATAAACTCCTGGTATTACAGATATAATAACCATTATTATAATAAAACTAGCCATCCAATACAGATTTAAAAAGCTGTTTATAAACATTAACAGTCCACCAATTATCCACAAATATCCTGCCAATCGATGAGTTTTGTTCCAATTGGTTTCATTGTTCAATGTCCAGGGAAGTCTAATGCCAACTGTATAGTTCTGTTTACTTTTAGGAAGATAGTTCCCTATAATTATAAATAATATACCTACAAAGGCTGGTACAATTCTTTCTATGGGAATATTATATCCCAGTCCTGCAAATAAAGTTATGGGCAATAAAGTAACAGACAGAATGGGTATTGTAAGTTTACCAATTAACTTGAGAACATGGGAAGCATTCTCTTTCTTTGGGTCGTTGTTTAATACAAAGTGAGTAATTATATTCAGTCCTGCCATCATTAAGGGCAGACCAATGGCTGCAAAGAATTTTGAGCCGTAATCATCAGGATTACCATGTATATCCCAGTGTATAGGCAATTGGTCAGGTAATTTATCATACAGAAACAAAGATAAGATTATGGGAAGCAAACAAATAATAGTGCTGATAATCAATAGTTTGTCAATTCTTCTTTTCATCTCTTTTACCTCCAAACTGTGATAACCACAACATAACTTCTTCAAATACTGATACATTGATTTCATAATATATAAAATTTTTATACTTAGTTTCAAACAATAATCCTGCTTTTTTTAACTGGGACAAGTGATATGAAATTGTAGCACCAGTCATATCAAAATTTTCCGCTATTTCTCCTGCAGACATTTTTCCCTTTTTTAGCATAACCAATATTTCTCTTCTTATAGGATCTGAAAGCGCCTTAAATGTTTCCTGAAAGCCCAAGGTATCACCTCATCTATTTAGAAATGTTTCTAAATAGATAATACTATAAAACTATTTTATCTGTCAATATCTATTTAGATTTTTTTCTAAATAGTTGGACAATATTACAAATGATTTCCTCCAAATAGAAAGTGTTACAGATTAACACCATATATAATAAAAATTAGATTAAATTCCTAATTAAAGGGTATTTATATAAAAACTTAATTATGTTAATTAATCGAAATATTAATAAAGGAGAGAAAAATGAAATTTAATAGATACACATCTTTTTACTTAGGAGAAGTAAGAGATCCATTAGCAGAAATTCGCATAACCTACAGGGATGAGAATATTATTGCAGCAGAAAGTACAAAGGTATCAGAAACTTTAAAAGGACAAGGAGTTGGCAGAAAATTAGTGGAGGAACTAGTCAATTATGCAAGGAAAGAAAACAAAAAAATAATCCCCATATGTCCCTTTGTACTGGCAACCTTTGAAAAAACACCTGAATACGCAGACATATGGCATAAGTAAAGGCAAGGAAAATCCTTGCCCTTTTTAATATTTAACAAATTTTGAACCCATAACTCCACAAATAAAGCACTTGTCAGGAACAGCTTTTTCAATGTTTCCGCATACAGGACATAAGTAATAGAATACTTCTTCTGTTTCATCTAAATTATCCAAGGCTTCCCGATACAATTTAGCATGAACTTCCTCAGCTTTCATTGCAAAGGTAAATGCATTTACTGCAGCGGCATTTCCTTCCTCTTCCGCTATCTTGATAAATTCAGGATACATACTTTCGAATTCATATGTTTCACCATTTTTGGCATCTACTAAGTTTTCAGCAGTTTTTCCTATTTTGCCTGCTAATTCTAATTCTTTTTTTGCATGAAGCTTTTCTGCATCTGCTGCAGCTCTGAATAGTTTTGCCGCATTTAGCTTTCCTTCTTTTTCTGCTATGGCTGCATAGATTTCATATTTTCTAGTTGCCTGTGATTCTCCTGCAAATGCTGCCATTAAGTTTTCAAGTGTTTTCTTTTCCATTATTACTCCTCCGATATATTATTATTTATCTTGAAAGGCACCTTTTACAGATACCTTTAAAATGCACTATTTTTTCATCAATTCTAAAACCATTGAGATTTTCCGGGATACACTTATCCATATCCATGTCTAAGTCATATATTTTACCACAGCTATTACATTTAAAGTGTCCGTGGTCCCCTGTATCCCCATCGAAACGAGCTTCATTATCCTCTATGGCAACAACTTTTATAAGCTTTAGTTCCGACAAATAGTTTAATGTATTATAAATTGTAGTCTTTGATAGTGAAGGAACTTCTTTTTTCAATGCTTTATATATTTGGTCCACAGTAGGATGAGTCCTATTGTTCACTAAGTATTCCAAGACTTTCAATCTTTGGTGAGTAAGACGAATATTTTTCTCTTTTAATTCTTTAATTAATTCATCTAATGATTTTTTCATAATTCACCTCACTTTGTAATCATTTCTACTTTGTAATGATTACAATATAATTGTATAATCTTCTTTCCTATTTGTCAAGTACTTTTTTTATTTTTTTCATATTTACCCAATAAAAAAACCTTTGAACTCATCATTCAAAGGATTCATATGCTCATAATTTTTATTTTTATGGTTCTTGATACTGAACAATCTCTATTTATGACGGATTTCGTATATTATCAATTTCCATTATGAAAATACTGGTAATCATGAGAGCAGCTCCAAAGTAAGATTGAGGTGACAGTACTTCCTTTGCTAATACATATGCAACTATTCCTGCGAAAACTGTTTCCAAAGAAAAAATTATACCTACATGGGAAGCTTCAGTATATTGTTGGGCTACAACCTGAACAATAAATGCCACTCCCGTACAGAAAATAGATAGAAATAATACAGGTCCCCAGTATTGAGGTTGAGAGGGTAAGTGGGGAGTTTCAAAAATAAAAGATAGGATTAGATTAAAGACTCCTGTAGTCCCCAGCTGCAAAACCCCAATCTGAAATACATCCACATCTTCAAAGGTGACAACTTTTTCCGTAATCAGTAAATGTCCTGCATAAACCAATGCACACATAATACATAAAAGGTCTCCCTTTAAGTTGTTGTAATTTATTGTAAAATCACTTTTCAAAGTTAAAAGGGCTATACCTATAAAACACATTAGTATAACTAAGGTTTGCTTACGACTGGGAAGTTTTTTGTAAATTATTCCTGAAAGTATTGGGGTAAATATTACTGTTAAACCGCATAAAAAACCTGCATTGGATAATGTGGTATATTTTTGTCCGAAGGTAGCACCTATATATACTAATACCAAAGCCAAACCTAATAAAAAACTAAATTTTATAGTGGCCTTGGATATATTTTTTAATTTGGGAAAAGCAAGGAGGAGGGCAACAATAAATGCAATTAAAAATCTGTTAGCATTCAATGTAAAGGGTCCCATATCCTCAAGGCTTAAATCCACTAAGTAATATGAAATCCCCCATCCAAAGGTTACCATCAACAGCATTAAATCTGCTTTCAATTGTTTTGACATTACTTTTCCTCCTTGAACTACCCCTTTATTTTCTTCTATTCTATAATTATAATGTCAAATAGTCAACAATTTCTGGTTCCTATCTTTAATAGCTGTTGATCCTTTCGCCATTTCTTAACTTTGTACGCATTGAATTAATTATTTTGTCCATTTTCTCCAATTCTTTCAGAATTTCTTTTTCTTTGGAATCCGTTTCTATAACTTTGTAAATTCCACCGTTCTTAATAACTATTCTCTTATCTGCCATAAGAGCTAAGTTTGGGTCGTGGGTTGCCATAAGAACTATTTTTTCTTCGCTGACCAATAAGTTCAGAGCTCTTTTTCTGTCTATTCCTGCATTTTCAATTTCATCTATAAGAACTATTGGTGACTTACTCAATATTGCTGTATCTGCAATCATTAAAGCTCTGGATTGTCCTCCGCTTAGGCCTGTTACTGGAGTATCCAAATTAAATTTTTCCCCGGCTAACTCGTTGGCTGCTTCCGTTATTTTTAAAATAACTTCCTCTTCATTTTCAACCATTCTACTTCTTGCATGAAGCTCTAAAAATTCTCCTACAGTTAAATCCATTACGAAGTTCATATTTTGAGACAGCTGGGCTACTAATTTATTGCCGGTAGAAAATCTCATACTGTAATCAGGTATTTCTCCATTTATTAATATAGTTCTTTCCGTAGGAGTGTCCTTATTGGCAGCCCACTCAATATCCGCTAATAGTCTACTTTTTCCCGAACCGGTAGGACCTACTATGGACACAATTTCACTCTTTTTTATAGTTAAGGAATCAAAATTCTCCTTATTCCCATACTTATCCTTCCCTGGCAGGATTGTAATAGAATTTATAATATCTTTTTCCAATCCTAGAAACTGAATCATTTGATTTATATAAAATTCCAAATCGGACTTTATTTTGGGAATATCTATTGCCCACTCTTCGATTTCTTCTTCCGTAAAATGATTTAAGTATTCATTTAAGGTAGAATCTTCAAAACCTTCAATATTTAGTTTATTGTTTTCGAAGAAAGACAGTATAAAGGGATATTGATTTTCTAAGTCCTTAATTTTCTTCATTTCCAATTCTTTAATACTAATCATTGTCTTCACCTATGTTCATCTTTCTTACATTACCCATCTGGTATTCTTCACCTATTCTAGTTTCTCCCAAACAATAGGAACAAAGGGCAGAAGGCATGGGGAATCTTAATTCCTCTCCCTTAACAGTTTCAACCTTTACATCCTCATCATAAACTAAGGTGCTAAGTTCATAAGCCCCTTGTCCTGTAAGTCCGTTTACAGCCATAATTACTGCTTGAGGATTTACTGAGTTTACCTTGGATGCAAATACTTCTCTCTCCGCCTGAGATACAATATCACCTTTCGTTATAACGATAATGTCGGCAGTTTTAAGCATGGGGCCTATTTTCTTAGGTGTATTTATACCGCTTAAATTATCTATTACACAAACAGCCTTTATTCCCTTAATATAAGGGGAACATCTGTTGCAAAGTCCCGCACTTTCCGTTACAAGGAGGTCTAAGTTTTCTCTTTTACCCCACCTAACAACTTCTTCTATATTGCTGGCAAAATAATGGTCGGGACACAAGGAACCTGAAAGACCTTTCATGACGGGAATACCGGCCTTTTCGTACAATTCATCATCATCTGTATAAAGGCAGTCAAATTTTACTACCCCTACTCTAAGTCCCCTTTTCCTTATTGCTTCTATAGTTTTTAAAATTACTGATGTTTTTCCTGATGAAGGAGGTCCTGATACGGTTAATAGGTTCATTTATTCTCTCCTTTCACAACCTGGTTAAAAATATTTTCGCATTTTTTTATCAGGGATGATATATCATTTTCTTTTATAAAGTCCCATCCAAGCCACATATATTTTTTATCCTTAGATATCATGTTATCTACTTCTGGATGTACGCTGGGCATTTTACCCTTATGAGCTAAAATTTCTCCTATTTCCTTTGAAGCAAAAACATCAACTATGGGCTTAGTTTTCTCTTTAGTATCCTTCCTGCTCAGCATGAAAATAGGGCTTACAATGGCTCCATCCTTTGGCCATACCAATTCCATGGGGCTGCCTTCCCTTACCATCCAGGTAAAGAAGTAAGGCATTATGGTAATTGCTGGTCTTTCTCTTTTCATATGGGATTTTACCATTTCTGAAGGATGCATATTTTTTTGAAAAATTCTTGCTAACTTTTTAATACCTTCTTCACCATTTCTTTTGTATATATTTAACAAGAGGGCATTGAACAAATCAAAATCACTGATGGGAAGACTTACATTGTTTTCAAAGTCGCCTTCCATAAGTTCTTCCCAACTTTCTGGAATTTTTCTGCCCTTCAGCTCATCTTTGTTTATTAGGAAGACTGCCGGTACAACTCCGATCATTGAATACTGACCCATAGGGTCTTTTAGATTGTATTCTTCAAAATCTTCGTTATATTTTTCTATTCCCGTAATATCTTCAAACAGATTTTCTGATTTATATTTTCCTAATAGATTCTTATCAAAGAACAGGTCAAAACCTGCTGATATAAATAGATCAGGAACTTCGGCAGACTCCTTTAAATCCTCTTTTATCCAATCTATTCCCATGGAAGCAGCTTTTAATTCATATTCCAAATTATAATCAAATTTCTGCTGGTTTAGCCATTTTTCAAAAGTTTCCATCATGGGAACTTTTACGGGACAAGGAAGAACTCCCGAAATCCTTACTGTTTCCCTATGTTTATTTTGAAAACGGTTTTGCTCATTTAACTGGATTTTTTCTTTTAATTGTAACAGAAATGTATCCACATTAATTTTCTTAGATCTTAGGGCATTCTCCAAGGAAATAGAGCTGCCAATAATTTTTCGCAAATTGTCGTCCTTTAAATTGTCAAATCCTAAAGATATTAATAGTTCCAAAGCTTCTTTATTTTTTTCTGTAACATTAAATAATGTATCCTTTATATCGATAAATTTTTCCATAATATATCCACCTTAAGACATTTTTTTATATTATAACATAATCTTAAATTATTGAGCGTAACATTTGTTACGTAGTTTCAATTTAAAAAACATAAGAAAAAATACACTCAGGTGAGTGTATCCTATATATTGGAATAAAAGACCTTATTCCAATTCCAAGGTTCCCATATTAAGTGCATAGTAGCGGCCTTTTCGAGCCATTAATTCCTCATGGTCACCTCTCTCTATTATTTCTCCATTTTCTAACACCATTATAGCGTTTGAATCTCTGACTGTAGATAATCTGTGAGCTATCACAAAGGTGGTTCTTCCTTCCATGAGTTTATCCATTCCTTCCGATATAAGCTTTTCAGTCCTGGTATCTATGGAGGAGGTGGCCTCATCAAGAATCAAGATGGTAGGGTCCGCTATAGCTGCTCTTGCTATAGATAAAAGCTGTCTTTCCCCTTGGGATAAGTTTTGACCGTCCACCGTTAACATGGTATCGTAACCTTGAGGTAAATGTTTGATAAAGTAGTGGGCATTGGCTAACTTTGCAGCTTCTACCACTTCCTCATCAGTAGCATCTAAACGTCCGTACCTAATATTGTCAGCAACAGTTCCTTCAAATAAGTGGACATCCTGCAAAACTATACTCATAGTACTTCTTAAACTATGCTTGTTAATCCTTCTTATATCTATACCGTCATACAGTATAACTCCCTTTTCTATTTCATAAAACCTGTTTATAAGGTTGGTAATAGTTGTTTTCCCGGCTCCTGTTGAGCCTACGAAAGCAATTTTTTGTCCTGGCTTTGCATATAGATTAATATTCTTTAATACTTTTTTCCCTGGTTCATACCCAAAGTCAACATCCTTGAAAGTAATATATCCTTTCAAAGGAATTTCTTCATATTCTCCCTTTTCTTTAGGAACTTTCCAATATAATTTATTCTCTCCTTCACTATCCTCTACTAATACTACATCTCCTTCATCCTTTTCAATTTCTTCATCCAATACATTGAATATTCTTTCTGCTCCCGCCAAGGCGGCAAACAAGGTATTAAGCTGGTTTGAAACTTGTGTTATTGGTCTGGAAATTGTTCGGGTATACTGGAGGAAAGAAGCAATATTCCCAACACTTAATCTGTTTATCATAACCATGTAGGCACCTAGCATGGATATTAAAGCATAAAGTACAAAAGACAAGTTCCCCATTACTGGCATTAGCATTGTCCCGTAAGTTGAGGCCTGAGTAGCAGCAATTCGCAGCTCTTCATTTTTCATGTTGAATTTTTCTATGGCACGTTCTTCGTAATTAAATACTTTAATCACTTTTTGACCGGACATCATTTCTTCTATATAACCGTTCATATCCGCCAAGGCAAACTGCTGTCTTCGGAAATTCCGAGCGGACTTTTTACCTACATATTTTACAGATAGTAGCATTATTCCAAGCATCAGTATAACTACTACAGTTAGTAGGGGGCTTAGTATTAGCATCATTACAAAAGTTCCTACAACAGTTACTAAAGATACAATTATTTGAGAAACACTTTGTTCCAAGGACTGATTAAGCATATCCACATCGTTTGTAAATGTAGACATTAATTCACCGTGGGAATGCTTGTCGAAATATGAAACAGGAAGTTTTTCCATGTGGGAGAACATATCTTCACGTATTCTATGGACTGTTCTCTGAGCCAACTTTGCCATGGATAAATTTCCAATATACTGAGTAATGGCAACTACCACCATCATTCCAATCATTATGAGAAGATATTTTATGAAAAAGGACTTATCATAATCTCCTATAAGTGAATCTATAACGGGGCTGAGCATGCCGTTTATACCTACTTCCATTATGGAGGCTAGAATAATAAAGAAAATACCTCCGAAAAACAATGCTCTATTATATTTAAAGTAGCTAAATAATCTAATAAGAGTTCTTTTTGTATCCTTAGGTCTTAATTGTTTTCCTTTCATGCCCCTACCACCCCTTTCTTCTGTGATTCGTAAATCTCCCTGTAGATAGGAGAATTGTTTAACAAGTCCTCATGTTTTCCAATCTGTTCCACTTCCCCTTCGTTCATAACAAGAATCCTATCTGCATGCTGAATGGAAGATACCCTTTGGGCAATGATTATTGTAGTAACATCCTTTAATTCTTCTTTAAATGCACGCTGTATTTTAGCATCAGTAGTCATATCCACAGCACTGGTAGAATCATCTAAAATAATAATTTTAGGGGACTTAAGCAGAGCACGGGCAATGGTAAGTCTTTGTTTTTGACCACCGGAGAAATTATCTCCCCCCTGTTCTACCCAGTAATCCAAGCCCTCTTCATACTTTGATACAAATTCCCAAGCCTGAGCTTGTTTCAAAGCCCATATTATTTCCTCATCGGTGGCATCTTCCTTGCCCCATTTCATATTTTCCCTAAGAGTACCTGAAAACAAAGTATTATTCTGCAGCACAAAGGCTACATTGTCGCGTAAAGCCTTAATACTGTACTTTCTTACATCAACTCCTCCTACGGATACACTTCCTTCCGTAACATCGTAAAGTCTTGGTATAAGCTGTACCAGGGTTGTTTTGGAAGAGCCTGTAGAACCAATAATACCTAAAATTTCTCCCGACTCTATATGAAAATTAATATTTTTCAGAGTTTTTTCCTTACTTAAGGGATAGCGGAAGCTTACCTTATTAAAGGTTACTGATCCATCTGAAATTTCTTCTAAGGGCTGGGGATCTTCCTTAATTTCAGATTCTGTATTAAGTATTTCCACCACCCTGCTTACAGAAGCAGAACCCCTTAATAATTGCATAAAGAAAAATGACATCATCATAAAGGCCATGAGTATCTGGGTAATATAGGTTATGAAGGATATTAACTCTCCGCTTCCCATGGTACCTGCTACTACCTGTTGGCCTCCAAACCATAGGACTGCAATAATGGTGGAATACACCACAATATTTAAAACAGGCATTAAAAAAACAATAAGTGATATTGCTTTTAAAGCAGTGTTCATTAAAGAATCATTTCTTTCTTTAAACCTGCTTTCTTCGTAACTTTGTCTGTTAAAAGACTTTACAACCCTTATGGCAGTTAAATTTTCCTGTATAATTGCATTTACTCTGTCTACACGACTTTGAAACTTTAAGAACAAGGGTCTTGCTTTTGATAGAATAATTGTCAAAGCTATAATTAAAAAAGGTATGGAAACCACAAATACCCTTACTAAGGAGGCATTGATCCGCATTGCCATGAAAAGGGCAAATATCATCAAAAAAGGTGCCCTTACAGCCATTCTTAAGCTCATCATAGTGACTTGCCCAATAGTGTTGCAGTCATTAGTCAACCTGGTAACAAGGGAAGGAACGGTAAATTTATCCAAGTTTGCAAAAGAAAAGTCCTGAACTTTCTTATACAGTTCCTGCCTTATTTCCGCAGCAAATCCAAAACCTGCCCTGGCTCCACAATGAGAGCTAAGCACTCCAAAAGTCATACCTATTAAAGCAGAAACTACCATTATAGAACCTATCTTCAGTACATATGTAACGTCCTGATTAGCAATACCCACATCCACTATTCTTGACATGAGATAGGGTATTATTATATCTGCAACAACCTCCAATATCATAAATATGGGGCTTAGAACTGCAAATTTTATATATTTCCTCATGTGAGGCAATAATTTTCTCAATCATTCACTCCCTTTCGTATGTCTCTAATTTAACGTAGCAATATATTATCTCCCTTTAATCTTAAAGATTTCTTAAAGGAGTGTTTATCTAAGTAATTGTTTTTCTATAAGAATTCCTACAGTATCCGCAAATCTTTCTATGGATTTTATTCTGGCGAAATTTTGACCGTAGATTTTTTTTACAGAAGGAAGATCCTCATCTGCTCCAGTGAAAACACAGAGAATTGTAATTCCTTCTTTCAGTCCATTTCTTACTTCTATGGCAGTATCCTCCACACCTATGGCACCTGCATATTCTTTTCTGAGAGGAATAATTCCTTCAGCAGGAAGACTTAACATATCATTAGGCTTCCCGTCAGAAAGTACTATGAGTATTTTATGCCTATAATTTGTTTTTTTCATCATGTACAGGGCTGTACGTATAGCCATTCCATCACGGTTGAAGCCTGCAGCATAGTAATTAAAAATTCTATCATTGTTCTTTACTTCATTATAGTCACGTAAAATATTAATTACTGTGTAATCTCTCATATTGCAGAAGGAATAAACTTTTACGGGAATGTTGCAGCGAGTTAAACTTTCGGCTATTATATAAGCTTCCGTGGCTATTATTTCTTGACGGTATATCTGAGAAGCAGAAGCATCTAACATAATATCTACAGAGAGATCCGTTAGTTCATCATTAATATTTCTTAGAAAAACTTTATTATCATTTAAAAAAGTTCTCCATACTCTCTCTGGCATTAGTTTACCCGTATCTGATTTTATAGAATAGGATGAACTGTAGAAAAGAGCATTTTTAATTTTATTCGTTAGCTTTATAATATTAATTGTATTTCTTATATAATTATCTTTATAGTATTTTTTATTTTTTTCTCTTTGTTTTGATGTTATTTGATACCTAAGCATGGGATCTTCAAGATTCTTAAACTGTCCCCGGGTAAAATGAAGGTGGCAATTTTCGTGATTTTCGCTACACAGTATTTTTTCCACTGTCTCGGTCTTTCTATCTCCCATTATGGAATTACCGAAATAATTTTCAATAAACTCCCTTTCTTTATTATCTCTTTTCTCTCTAAACTTAATCCATTTTGATCCAATATTAAGTTTACTTTTCCCACTTTTATGTTTAAAAGTATCATCCTCTAGGTACAGTAAGTTTTCCTTAGATTTATTTCCCCTTCCCATAAAGGAAAATATTCTGCTTCTTTTAACTTTTTTCAAATAAAACTCTTCCTTATATTCCGGCTGAAAATATTTGTTTAGTATATTATTAAATTTATTAATAACTTCCTCCGTATTTAAATCAGAGAAATTTAATTCTTCCAAGAGATCACTTATAATATCTCTTGCCTTTGTTTCATAGCCTAACACCTTTCTGAAATAGGCAGAGCTTATTTCACCGTATAAATCTATAGCCTGTTGTTCTGCTGCTTTTTTTGCATAATTAATTCTAAGATTAACTAATGCTGGACGTACCTTTTTATCTTTATGAAATATACATCTTTCAATACCTAAGAGGAAAATTTTCTTATAAAAAATATAATCTCTGTCATACATAAGAGTATGAAAGAAATTATTTAAAAGGTTATAATCGTAATGTTTGTAAAGGGCACCTATTATATAATTCCAATATAAATCCGCCTTGCCATTTTCGTCAAAGGCCTTTAAATCTGTATATAAGGAATAGTTATTAGAGGCATTCCATATAATATTTAACGCTCTTTGCCTTTCATCTTTTCCTTCCATTATGTTCATCCTATTCTCCACTGAAATCTACGGCTACCCTTTATCTTTCCCTAATTTTAAATCCAGTCATCCTAAGAAGTTTTAACCCCAAAAATGATTCCACATCAATAACAATACCTTTTTCAGGTATTTCTACTGCCTTAGATATATAGACATCAATTCCATCTATGGTGGCTATTAAGTAATCTTCCGGCTTTTTTGGCTTTCTTGCAAAGATTTCCGGAACAGGCACAAAGACACAGTCACAATTAGTCCGGTATTCGGGATATTCTATTACAATCTGGGTTTTACCCTTTTTCTTTAGGTGCATTATTGCTTTTTCTGTAATCTTAATATTATTTTCAATAGACATTTCTACTCCTTTATTATTTAGACTGTAGAACCTATTAACATGAAGTAAGCTAATACCAATATACCTAATATAATTCTATACCAACCAAAGACTTTAAAATCATTGTTTTTAATATATCTTATCAAGAATCTAATTGCTACCACTGATACTAGGAAGGCAACTATCATCCCAGTCAATAAAACTGCTAGTTCCAATTGGGTAAAATCTATACCAAATTTTATTAATTTCAAGGCACTGGCTCCAAACATTACGGGAATTGACAGAAAAAAAGAATACTCTGCTGCAATATTCCTTGATGTACCTAGTATTATTGCTCCTAAAATGGTAGCTCCTGAACGTGAGGTTCCGGGAACTAGTGACAGCACCTGAAAAAAACCTACACCTAAGGCTGTGGCATAGGATAAGTCCTTGAAGCTATTTATTTTAGTTCTTTTATTTCTATTTAGATTTTCAATAATTATAAATAAAATTCCATATAGAATAAGGGTTATGGCAACAGTTTGATAATTGTAAAAATTAGCATCAAACCAGTCATCAAACAAAACTCCCAATACACCTGCCGGCATTACTCCCACTAGTACCTTAAACCATATATCCATGGTAGCCCTTTTTTCCTTTGAAGATTTTCCAGGAGAAAAAGGGTTAAGTTTATGAAAATATAAAAGTACAACAGCCATAATGGCTCCTAATTGTATAACAACTCTGAACATTTCCATGAATTCTTCAGAAGCATTGAACTTAATAAATTCTTCCACCAATATCATATGTCCCGTACTGCTTATAGGCAGCCATTCCGTTATACCTTCCACAATTCCCAATATTATTGCTTTAATTATTTCTATATACATGTCCTCTCCTACTATTTATTCCATATCTGGAAGTTTAAATAATTTATTTTTGTAATGTTTTACATAATAAAATTTATCTTTCTCTTCTATTTTATGACCTTCCTTTTCCAACATTCTTTTATGTTCTTCAATTCCACCGGGAAACTTCGGATTTAATTTCCCGTCCATATCTAGTGTTCTCCAATAAGGTACTTCTTCAATTTTATTTTCAAAAGATTCGTTGGCAACAATATTAATATAAATTTCCGATGTTAAGATATCAACATAGTCTGCCCTGTATTTTTTTGCAAGGTATTCTCTTATTAAACTCTTTGTAATTACTTTCCCTTCAGGTACCATTCTCATAACTTCCGCATAAGTTGAAGGAGGTGCTATGAGTTTTTTGCTACCACCATATTTTTTTAGGGCTCTCTTGCTCTTATCATCAATTATCCGTGGCTCATCAAAGCCTGTTTTGGATTCAGGGGCAAATAATTTTCCTAATACTTTCTTTAACATAGTGCCTCCAAAATTTTGATAGTTTAATTATAGTTTTTCTTCCCATAAATTTCAATAGCTTATTAACCCACCATGGTACTTACTCATATACTGATTTAATAAGAACCCTACCCAACAAGGCAATCAAAATGCTGTTGGTCCCGGTTCACAATATGATAGGAGGAATAAAATGGCCATCAGACCCCCAATGCTTCGTCAGGGCGATACTATAGGAATAGTTACCTTAGGAAGCCCCAGGGATGCGGCAACTATTGACTCTCGCATACAAACTTTGCAGAATATGGGCTTTAATGTCATTGTAGGAGAATATGTGTATTCCCAGGCAGGTTACTTGGCTGCAACGCCTCAAGAGCGGGCTTCCGATTTAATGAATATGTTTGAAAATCCCGATGTGCGGCTGATACTTCCAGTAAGAGGCGGCGTAGGTGTTGCAGATATTATTCCTTATTTAGATTATAATTTCATTAATCAAAACCCTAAAATTATTACCGGTTACAGTGACATAACAGTTTTATTGAATGTCCTTTACATAAGGGCGGATTTAATTACATTTCACAGTCTTCTTTTAATAAATTTCACTGATACTACACCTGCATATAACTATAACCAATTTTTCGCAGCAACCTCGGTAGTAGCCCCCAGGCGCCTTGAAAACCCTCCAGGAATGCCTTTAATCAGCAGAGTTCCCGGCAATGTTACAGGTCCTGTTGTAGGAGGTAATCTTACTTCATTTGTAGATACCCTAGGTACTCCTTTCGAAGTAGATACACGGGGGAAAATTATTTTTATAGAAGAAACCCGCGAAGATATAAGTCGCATGTATAGGCTTATTACCCATCTCAAACATGCAGGTAAATTTGATGATTGTGTTGGAATTATTATGGGTGAATGCAGTAACTGTTTTGATTCATACGGTAAAACTTACGAAGATTTAATAAATGATGTTATGGTTCCCTTAGGAAAGCCTCTTATGACAAATTTAGCCTCTGGACACGGCTATTACAAAATGACTATTCCCATAGGTGCCATGACAAACCTTAACACTATTGATAATACCCTTACCGTAATAGAGCCTACAGTAAGCCCATAAACTAGGAAGTTTTGAAATCAAATATAAATTTACTTCCTTTGTTTTCTTGGCTTTCCACATAAAGGTCTATTCCATGTCTTAATGCTATTTGCTTTGCAATAGTCAATCCAAGGCCTGTACCTGTCTTATTTTCTGGGGACTTTACCCTATAGTACCTGTCAAATACATATGGCAGGTCTTCTTTTGATATTCCTTCACCCTCATCTTCTATTATAATTTTATTGTCCTTCAAAATTATATAGACGCTGCTATTTTCAGGAGAATACTTTATTGCATTATCTAAAACTATCAAAAACATCTGCCTCAATCTTCCGTAATCACCTTCGTAGGTGAACAGTTCTTTATTTCCCCTGTAGTTTAAAATTATATTTTTCATCCTTGCCATATTTGATGCACTTCTTAAAGCATCATTCAGCACATCTACTAGGTTAAGGACTTCTTTTTCTATTTTAAAATCGACATTTTCCAATCTCGACAATTCAAGGAGATCGTTTATTAGCCTTTCTAAATTTTTGCTTTCATTAAGCACTTGCTTGTGATATTCCTTAACCTCTTCCGGTTCCGTAATTATTTCATCAGAAAGAGCTTCCAAAGAGCCCCTTATTACCGTTACGGGAGTTCGTAATTCATGGGAAATATTTGTTATAAAATCCTGACGTTGTTTATTGAGCTTTTCCCTTTCCTTGCTTGCTTCCTTCAACCTTTGGCTCAACAGGTCCATAGTAGCAGCAAGGTCTCCAATTTCATCATTTTGCTTAACTCCAGTTTTAGCATCGTAATCACCGCCAGCTAAGACGATGGCAGTTTTTTTCATCTTTTTTAAGGGTTCAGTAAAAGTAAGGGCCAATATCCAGGACAAAATAAGGGACAGAATGAGGGCTATGGCTATACTGAAAATTAAAATTTTAAACCCACTATCTATCGCATCATCCATATTCTTTACAGGTGAATGTATTAAAAGTGCACCTACTATTTCACCACCTATTTTAATAGGTGTTCCTATAGTAAGAGTTGGAACTTCCAAAAGCTGACTAAATCCTTCACTGAATGTAGTCTCACCTTTAAATACATCTTTGACAACCAGCTCTGCATCAGAAGGCAAATCAGCATACTTGTAGTGTCTGTGAGCCATAGTCCCAGTTGTCAAAATATTTAAGTCTTCATCAACTATCCAGGCATCTGCCATGGCAATAGTATTCAAATTTCGTATATAAGGACCCATCCCTCCATGCATGTTCATACCCATACCGCCCATACCCCTACCTAAGTTAAGTCTATAACCTCCAAGTAATTCAGAAATAGTAGAAGCTATTGTAAGAGCACGTCTTTCTAATTCTTTCTTATGTATTTCAATCGCATTTTTTCTGAAAAGATTCATGAATATTCCGCCTATTACTATTGAAAAAATTAGTAAGGCAGCGGAAAAATACAGGGTTAACTTTACAGCTATTTTATTTTTCATCACATACCTCAAACTTGTAGCCTACTCCCCAAATAGTCTTTATTTCCCAATTTTCATGGTTAAAATTATCTAATTTGGAGCGGAGTCTTTTAATGTGGGAATCAACAGTCCTGCTGTCTCCGTAATAATCATATCCCCATATACTGTTAAGAAGATTGTCCCTGGTAAAAACTTTATTTCTGTTACTAGCCAAAGTCCATAGTATTTCCAATTCTTTTTTAGTCAAATCAACATTTTTATTGTCTATGGTAACTACATAACTTTCCATATTTATAGTTAAATTGTCATATTTGAATATTTTATTGCTGGTATTATCTGACATTATCCTCCGCATAACTGCTCTTACCCTTGCCATAACTTCTGCCGGCGAAAATGGCTTTACAATATAGTCATCGGCACCAATATCAAGTCCCATTATTCTTTCAAAATCTTCCCCCCTAGCTGTAATCATAATAACAGGAACATTTGATATTTTTCTAATTTCACGGCATACTTCAAATCCATCAATTTTAGGCATCATAACATCTAAGAGGACAACATCCGGATTATACTTATTAAATAATTCCAAAGTCTCTTTTCCATCATAAGCTATTTTAACTTCGTAACCTTCATTTTTTGCATATTCTTTTAATATGGAAGTTATTTGTTTATTATCATCTGCAATTAACATTACTGCCACAATACCACCTCAATTCAATTATACCATAGGATAAAGTTAAAATGTGGCAATTTTGTGTTATTTCAATTAAAATAACTTACTTTTTTATAATTAAAGACATAATTTTGCCACAATTATTATTTATACTACCTATAAAAGGAGGAAGTGAAATGAAAAAAATAAATAAAATTTTGATAGTAGTATTAGCATTATTGACTTTTACAGCGGCATTAATAACCGCATATGCATTCGGCAGAGGCACTCCAGCAGAAATTATAGGAGAATTAACTGGAAAATCTCCCGAAGAAATTGCAGAGCAAAGATTTACTACAGGTAAAACAATCGGTGAAATTGCATACGATGAAGGTTTGTGGGAAGAATTCA
>DURT01000006.1 GCA_012843025.1 Tissierellia bacterium
AATATGGTTTCGTTGATTATGCTGGTGCCCTCTGCCTTTGACAACATGGCCATGAATTGAGCCTGCATATCTGTGGGGAATCCAGGATAGGGGAGGGTTTTTATATCTAAAGCTTTTATAGTATCTCCTGCAATTACCCTTACTTTATCATCATATTCTTCCACACTGGCTCCCGCCTCTCTTAATTTGGCTATCACTGGCTGTAAATGGCTGGGAACTACATTTTCAACCGTTACATCTCCTCCTGTGGCCGCTGCAGCCACCATGTAAGTTCCGGCTTCAATTCTGTCGGGTATTACTGTATGTTCTGTACCGTGGAGTTTTTTTACTCCCTTGATACGAATAGTCTTGGTTCCTGCTCCTACTATATTGCCCCCCATTGAATTAATGAAGTTGGCTAAATCTACTATTTCTGGTTCTTCCGCAGCATTTTCCAAAATTGTTTCCCCTTCAGCCAAGGTTGCCGCCATAATTATATTTTCCGTTGCTCCTACACTTGGAAAATCAAGGTATATGTCTCTTCCTGTTAATTTCTCGGAAGTTGCATTTACATAACCTTTTTCTGATTCTATTTCTGAACCTAAATATCGAAATCCTTTTAAATGTAAGTCAATAGGTCTTGTCCCTATTGCACACCCACCAGGCATATATACTTTTGCATGATTACACCTTGTCAATAAAGGACCCATTACCAAAAAAGAGGCTCTCATTTGGCTTATTAATTCATAGGTCGCTTCACATGTTGTTATGTTGGCAGCTTTAATTCTTAGAGTATTACTTCCTTCTTTTTTAACTTCAGCACCTAAAGCTTCCAAAAGCTTGCACATTACTTTAACGTCCTGCAAATCAGGAATATCGTGAATAATACATTCTTCTTCACATAAAAGGGTGGCCGCCAATATGGGCAAGATAGAATTCTTGGCTCCGCCAACCTTAATTGTTCCTTTTAACTTGGGACTTTTTCTAACAATTATTCTTTCCATTTTTCTCCTTAGATCTATGTAATATTGAAATTCCGTAATTCATAATAACTTAGTATATCATATCATCTATTACTGGTTTTTTCAATTGAAAAAATTTCTTAAATTTTGTTTAAGATTGTTGATAAAAAAATGTTGAGAGGTATACAAATACATCTCAACATCTACTATAATCAAGAATTTTAGAATAGTCCTGCCCCTATTTAGAAAGTAACTAGCAGATTTGTAAGCAGCGTTACTAACGGAATTGCAATAATTGTTCTTTCAAGGAAAACAACAAACAAGTGTCCAACATTTACCGGAACCCTTGATTTTATTACAATCAGTCCAACCTCTGTCATATAAATAATCTGAAGGAGTGTTGCTGCTCCCATTATGAACCTGGTTCTCTCGATTGGGAAGTTGGCCAGCATCAGGGGCGGTATATACATGTCAGCAAAGCCTACTAAGGCAGTGGGGGCCACTTCCTTAGCACCTTCTATTCCAAGTAGGTTTAAATACCATTCAAAAGGAACTGATATAATATTAAATACTGGTGTAAACTCCACTAAAATCAACACTATAGTTCCCCAAGCCATAACAATGGGAATTAAGTCCAAGAACATGCTGGAATAAACATGAAGTCCTGATTTCAACACATCGTTAATCGATGCAGTCTTAGCTCTTTTTCCTGCTAAATTTACTGCCCATTGCATTTTTGAAAATCCTTCAGGTATATCTTCATTAATTTGTTTGCCTGAAATTTCATCGTAAGTATCAGGTAATTTAGATAAAGGAGGTATTCTAGGCAAAATGGCAGCTAATATAATACCACCTAAGAGGCAAATTATATAAAAGATAGTAAACTTATGGTCCACACCTATAAGCTTTGCAATTACAAAAGAGAATGGTATAGACACAAAAGAAAAGTTCATTGAAATTGTTGCAGCTTCCCTGGCACTATAAAATCCTTTTTCATATTGGCCTGTTGTTAATATTGCAGCAGCATTAGATGTCCCCAGCCATGAAGTTACCAGGTCAATGGCTGAACGTCCCGGAACAGTAAAAAGTGGTCGTACCAGATCCCTTACTAAAACACCTACAAATTCCATAATTCCAAAATCTGTTAACAAAGGCATTAAAAATGCAATACAAAGCACAACAGATATTAGGGTAGAGGATACGTCCAGCATTGCCCCACCAGTAGCCCCGGATATTACTGCTTCAGGACCAATATTAAAATATACCATGTAAACTATAAGCAAGCCAATAAATCTGCTGACTAGGTAGATGGGTGCCGGTGAAAACAACTTATTCATTCTCTCATTATTCTGTATAAATGACGGTTTGAAAATCATGTTTATTATAGTCATTATTGATGAGAATGTAATAAAGACCAATACTAATAAGTTTGCAAGATTTATACTTTCAAGCTTTAGCAAAGAGGATACCCAATCAATAACAATACCTATGGGGATGGTAAATGTTGTTCCATAGGGAATGGGAACCAAGAAAAGAAATGCTCCTATTACTGATGCAGCAACAAATTTATAAATATCCTTCTTATTTATTGGTTCTATATCTAGGTTTTTTTCCTTATCCATAACTAACCTCCAAATTATATAGTAAGTAATATACTATTTTTCATTTTGCAGCCTTAAAATTTAATTTTTTCAATTCTGTCGAAAGCTTCTTTTAACTTTTCCACATCAACAGTACATGCTATTCGAATATAACCTTCCCCACATGCTCCAAAGGCATTGCCAGGCAGAGTCACCACATGGGCTTCTTTTAAAATTAAATCTGCTGCTTCTTCGCTTGTAAGGCCAGTCTCTTTAATATTCATAAACAGATAGAAACTACCTTTTGGCGGATAAATGACCGAGAGTTTTGGTATCTTATTGATTCTTTCAGCAGCATAAAACATTCTTTTCCTGAATTCTTCAATCATAGGTGGCTGAATTTCATGACGATTTCTCAGAGCATGAATTGCTGCCCTTTGAGAAATTGATGGTGCTGTAAAAACAACATTCTCATTAATTTGCTGAATAACATTAATAATGTAATCTGGTGCAATAATATTGCCTATCCTCCAGCCAGTCATAGCAAAATTCTTTGAAAAAGAATTAATAGTTATTGTTCTGTCCTTCATATTAGGGAGACTGGCAAAGGGTACGAAGGTATTCTGATAGCTGAAAGAAGTATAAATGTCATCTGCAATAACAATTAAATTATACTTTTCTGCTATTGCTGCAATTTTTTCCATCACTTCAACTGTCAGGCAATTACCTGTAGGATTGCTTGGTGAATTAATTATTAGTGCTTTTGTCCGTTCTGTTATACAGCTTTCAAGTCTCTCAATATTAATTTGAAAGTCTTCCTCTTCATAAGTGGGCAGTTCAATAGGAATACCCCTGGCTAATTCCACTTGTTGAGGGTAGGGTGTAAAATAGGGTGCCTGTAGAATCACTTCATCTCCATCATCTATTATTGCTTCTAAGGCCAGGTACATTCCATGGCATGCAGATGTACAAACAAAGACTTCCTCATCTTTTATATTCATCTTGTATTCTTCTTTGTAATAATTAATTATTTCCTGCCGTAGTTCAGGATCACCGCGAAAATCAGTATACTTTGTATGTCCTGCCTTAGCATCGTTAAAAGCATTATCGATAATTATATTATGTGTAATTACATCTGGGTCACCTAAACTTAGATTAATAACATCATCAAAAGATTTTGCAATTACATCGGATTGACCCATGGCAGTGCTCTTATCCTTCCAATATCTCTTAGCTATAAATTGATGTTTCATTTCTTCCTCCATTTCCTTATGATAGTTTTGCTTTAGTCTTGCCTTTTACTTCCTTGTTAACCAAGTATTTAGGTGTAATACCTCTTCCGATTACATCTCCTACTTGTTCTGCAGCTTTTATCCTGCATTCTTTTAGGGACTCTTCTGAATAATAGGCTATATGGGGAGTAATAATGACATTATTTAGATCATACAAGGGACTTTCAAATTCATTTTCATCATGAATAACATCCACCCCTGCTGAGTCTAATATGCCCTCTTTTAAAGCTATATATAAATCTTCTTCTTTAACAATTCCACCCCTGGAAGTGTTTATTAAAATACCCCCTTCTGGCATTTTCTTAATAAGCTCTATATCAATCATTCCTTCAGTATTGGGTGTTAAGGGTGTATGAATAGATATAATATTGCAGTTTGAAAATAGTTCATCCAAAGTCAAGGCTCTTTTAACACCACAACTTTCAAAGACAGCATCATCTAAATAAGGATCAAAGGCCATGATCTTCATTCCAAAGCCGGCCATCAGTTCAGCCACTCGTTTTGCAATGTTACCGAAAGATACCAAACCGAAGGTCCTTCCCTGTAGACGGTGAATCTTACCGTACTTATAAATATCATCTATACCCCATATTTTCTCTCTTGATATACGATTGAAAGTAGATACTCTTCGCACACAAGACAGTGCTAAAGTTACTGTATGGGTAGCAACTTCCTCGACACAATAATCTGGAACATTGGTAACACAAATACCTTCATCTGTTGCAGCGTTTAGGTCAATAGTGTTTGTTCCAATTGTCTGGGTAGCTATAATTTTGCATTTTTTCATCTTCTTTAGGGTCTTTCTATCAAAATTAGTATAAACGGTAATTACACCATCAGCCTCTAATAATTCCTTTTCAACAGTAGCGGAATCTTTTGCCGGGATATATTTAACCCTTAAAGTAGGTGCTTTCCCTTGAAGGGACTGAGATATAATGTCTCTCTCAAGTTGAACATCCTCACCTTCGTCATTAATAACTAGTATTTTAATATCTTCCATATGTCCTCCTGTTTCTTATACGTGCAAAGTAATTTTAGTCAAATTTATGCCATCACACTTTATTAAGACTTATACTGCTTTCATAAATAAATAATATCAACATATCCAAGGGCATCACTATATTTTCTCAAAATAATTATACAATTTTCAGTATATTATATCACCGATTTGTTCGAAGTCAAATAAAATTTTTATCAATTTCAAGATTAGTTTGTTTTCTTATTAGTATGCCTCTTTCAATCTATGCATAAAAATAAAAATAGTGCATTTTAAATAATACCTATTAGATTATCTAATAGCTTTCTTAATTGTATAAATTGTTTAATTGACATCAAAGATTCGACATGTTATAATAACTTTCGCTAACCGTAATCGCTTTCCTGTCTATTATTGTTAAAAAAATAATTTTTTTTAGACAGGTTAAGCCGCTTTAGTTTTTAAATCTACTAAAATTGAGAGGAGCTAGGATGAAAAGAGAAAAATTGCTAAAAAGATTAATTGCGTTAGTATTAATTATTGTTATGACTTTAAGTTTTGCGGGCTGTCAGCAGTCCCAGGAAGTGCAGGACCCCCAGGAAAATGGACAAGAAACTGAAGAAGGAATATACACACCTGGTACTTATACAGGTGTAGGTAAAGGAATAAATGGTAATGTTGCTGTTTCGGTAACTGTAGATGCTAATAATATTGTCGAAATAACAGTGACAGAACATAATGAAACTCCAGGAATTTCAGATGCGGCAATAGATGAAGTTCCTAAAAAGATAATTGAAACTCAGTCTGTTGATGTAGATGGTGTATCGGGAGCCACAATGACCTCAGACGCTATAAAAGAAGCAGTTCAGTCAGCCCTTAATCAGGCAATGGGTATAGATGAAGGAACTGAAACTGATGAAGTTGAAATGGCATTTACAGAGCCAGATGTAATAGTTGTTGGAGCAGGCTTTGCCGGTGTAAACGCAGCTATAGAAGCAGCTGATTTA
This sequence comes from Tissierellia bacterium, assembly GCA_012843025.1. Lineage (GTDB taxonomy): Bacteria > Bacillota > Clostridia > Tissierellales > Sedimentibacteraceae > Sedimentibacter. The sequence goes on from DURT01000006.1 coordinate 5,797, forward strand.
GGTGCCAAAGTAATGTTATTTGAGCAGAACAGCATAATTGGAGGCTCCATTAATTATGCAGGTGGAACACTGTCAGGAGCAGGTACCAAGATGCAGAAAGATGCAGGTGTAGAAGACACCCCTGAATTATTCTACGAAGACATCAAACGTTTGGGCGGAGATATTTTTATACCTGAATTAACTAGAAAGCACGTTGAGAAATCTGCTGAAGCAGTTGATTGGATCGATTCTTTGGGAGCGGATTTTGGGGATAGGCTGCCAAAACAACCTGCAACATATGAGTCCTTCGGAATACCTCGTGAGCACAGAGTAGAGAGAGGAACTGTATATTTAGAAACAGTAAGACCCCTTCTTGAGAAGCATGTAGAAGACGGTAATGTAGTCTTACTACTTGAAACCCAGGTAGTGGATATTATTATAGAAGATGGCGCTGTAACTGGTGTTGTGGCAAAAACAAAGGATGGAAAAGAAGCTGAATACAAGGCTAAAGCAACTATATTGGCAACAGGTGGATACGGACACAACGAAGAGTGGATCAATCGCTACAACTTTAAGAACGTTCTTACCAGTGCACCTGCCCATGCAAGTGGTTCAGGATATGAATTTGCTGAAAAGGCTGGAGCAGTATTCTCCAACATGGAATACCTTCCTGCATATCCTGGAGGGGTACCGGTTTCAGATACAGGCTTTATACAAAGTGTAACTGCTAAAACTTCAAAATATCCGGGAGTTATATGGGTTAATCTGGACGGAAAAAGGATGATTGATGAAATAGACAGCACACCTGGTCCAATACAAAACACTTGGGCTACAGCTCCTGAAAACATAGTCTACATAGTATTTGATGAAACAGTAAGACAGGAAAATGAACCTATTTTAACAGTAAGTTCTAAATTAGATGAAGGCTGGACAAGATTTGAAGAAGAAATAGAAAAGGGCGAAGTAATTTTCAAAGCTGACACTATTGAGGAATTAGCAGAATTAGCTGGTATAAATCCAGAAGCTTTAAAAGAAACAGTAGAGGAATATAACAGTTATGTAGATTTAGGTGAAGATAAAGAGTTTGGCAGAACAAGCTCACTACAGAAAATTGAAAATGGCCCCTACTATGCAGTTAAAACTGTTCCCTATGTATTGCTTACCAAGGGAGGCCCTCTCATGAATGATAAGGCACAGATACTTAATGCTGATGGAGAACCGATCCCCGGACTATATCAGTGTGGAGAGCTTATAGGAGGTGCCAATATAGGTGGAGCTGCTTCTATAGGTGGATTAGCCAATACAATCTGCGTTGTATGGGGTAAAATAGCAGCCCAAAGTGCAGTAGAGTTTAGTCTTAAATAATATTTAGATAGCGGTTAAGCAATATGCTTAACCGCTTTTTTTAAATTAAAAAAGAAAAAGCGTATTTTAAAATAAAGGGGGACGTTATATTTATTTAAATGGTATACGCTTTTTCTTTTTCATAGTATGTGACAAATTTAATTTTTTATACAAAATTTTAGAAAGATTTTAAAAGAATTTCTGCTTTAAATAAGTCTCCGTCGATACTTATATCCAAGATACCTCCCTGTACCTCCATTAAACTTTTAGCAATGGCAAGACCTAAGCCGCTGCCTTCAGAACTTCTTGATTCATCGCCTCTTTTGAATCTTTCCATCAGTTCGTCCACGGGAATATTCAGTTCACAGGCGGAAATATTCTTGAAACTTATGGAAACTGTATCTTCTTTTTGAGAAATTTCAATATATACCCTGGATTCCTTAAGGGCATATTTTAATATATTTGATAGTAAATTTTCCATTACCCTGCTCAGAAGGTTGCCATCTGCTTTGGCATAAATTTTATCACTCTGGGCTATTACTTTAAATATTAATTTTGATTCCTGAATTTTTTCGTCTAATTCACCTAAGAGCTGCTCAACTAAAGAGTTAACATGAACTCTTTCAAACTGAACCTGTATATTTCCGCTGGTTGCTTTGGCAGCTTCGAATAAATCTTCCGTCAAAATTTTAAGGCGGTGGGTTTTTCGCTCAAGTATGTCTAAGTACTTCGAAGCATTTTCTGAATTCAGCCCTTCCCTTTTCAGTAAGTCAACGTAAGAAACTATTGAAGTAAGGGGGGTTTTAATGTCGTGGGAAACGTTGGTTATTAATTCTGTCTTCATTTTTTCACTTTTAACTTCATTTTCAACAGCTATTTTAAGTCCAGAAGTTATTTCGTTTATATCTTCAGAAAGTTGCCGGAATTCACCCTTTCCCTTCAATTGTATTTTGAAATCATAGTCTCCGCTTTTAGCTATCTTAAGTCCTTCCTGTATCCTCTGAAAGTCTGCTACTTTATTGTAGGCAATGTAGATGGATGTGGCTAAAATCACCAAGATTAAGAAAGGCTTATCAGCAAAATAAACGGAAGTTCCCACAAGAAGAATTACTCCTCCAATTACCTTGTACATAAGAGGGCCAGAGGATATAACTTTTGCAATTGTAGAAATTGTCCTTGAGAGTAAGTAGTATAAAAGTGAATTCTTAAAAAGAGTACCTTTTTTAAGATGTCTTATCAGGGAAAGTAATAATATGAGAATTAGTGACGATATAATTGCAGTTAATACAACTACTGCCAATCGCATTAGATTTTCACTAGTGTATCTTATATCTAATATAGTGTAGAATTCCTTTCTACACATGGTTATTATTCCAAAAATAACAAGAATGTTTAAATCTGTATAGAGCTTATCAAAGGGAACTAGCTTGACTTCCGTGCTGTCAGGAGTTCTTCCTGTAACAGATATAAGTAAAGATAAGCAGGTGATGGAAATTATCAGGCAAAATCCTATTATGGCAGTATTGGTTATCAATATTTTCCTGTCACTATTCCACTTTTCTGCTCTTAAGGCAAGACTTTCATATTCAATAGCGGCATAGATTTTTGTGTTTTTATAGCCTCCGTCTGTTTCTAATTTTTCTATTAATACATCAGAAAAAGTACTACTGCCGTTTTCCGGGTAAAGGGTAACCCCCTTTTCGTCTATTACAACATAGGCATTTCTTAGTAAATAGTAGTCTTTGTCTGGATTGTTTGTATTGGTTATTTCATTAGTTCCATCGGTGGCATAGTAAATAAATCCTTGAGGGGCATTTAATTCATTTATGATTTTTTCATAATTTGCTAAATCAGCATTAATTATACTTGATTTTATTTCTTCGATTTCAAGGTGTTTTTCTTCATAAAACTTTTCTCTGATTTCTCTTGTATCTTCGTAATTGTTTTCTGCCAAGTAATTGTTATAGAGATTTGTCAGCTGCCAATTATCTTCGATTTGTAAATCTTCTACCGTTCCTCCCCCTAGAATGTAATCTCTATTTTTATATACCCTCATTACAAACTCTAAGCGGTTTGCCGCCTGGGTCAGACTGTTACTTAGAGTATTGCTGTCCATGTAGCTTTTTACGGTAATACTTTCATAATTTTTTACCTGTAAAAATATATTTAAGGCTGAAGAAACGGCAATAAGAAGAAAAACTATCAGCAGAATAAAAGCTGATAATTTCGTAATTCTTTTTCTTTTATATATCTTCCACTTTGTAGCCAACTCCCCACACCACCTTAAGGTACTTAGGATTCTTAGGATCTATTTCTATTTTTTCTCTTATTCTTCTTATATGAACAGCCACTGTATTTTCCGGATTGAAGGAGGGTTCCTTCCATACATTTTCATATATTTCATCAATGGAATAGACAATTCCCTTGTTTTTGGTTAAAAACAGCAGTATTTTATATTCTACTGGTGTAAGTTTTACTAGTTCGCCGTCAACAGTTACTTCTTTTCTTTCGTCATCTATGGCTAAACTTCCTGTTGTATAGTAGTCAGCCTTGGAATTATCTGAAGCTCCTCCCAATGTGGTATATCTTCTAAGCTGAGATTTAACCCTTGCTATAAGCTCAAGGGGATTAAAGGGTTTAGTTATATAGTCGTCTGCCCCCATGTTGAGCCCTAAGACTATGTCTGTATCTTCGGATTTTGCAGAAAGCATTATAACGGGAATATTTTCGATTTCCCTTATTTTTGTCATAGCCATTAGGCCGTCCATTTCAGGCATCATTATATCCATTATTATCAAATGAACTTCGTTATTTTCCACTGCTTCAATTGCTTCTTTGCCAGAGTAGCACTTAAATATATTGTATCCTTCACTTTTTAAGTAAGCTTCTATGGCATCAACAATTTCTTTATCATCGTCACATACTAATATATTCATATCTTTCCCTCCTATAGCTGAATTATTATATCATTGAATCCTTAAAGTTAAATTAAAAACAAAGTGGGGATACCCCCACCTTGTTATTTATATTGTTGAAGACCCTGTCTTACTGCATTGATAACAGATTCTTCCAAATCTATCTTGTAATCTCTTGATACAACTTTCTCTCCTGAAGACCAGTCGTAGTCCTGGCCGTTCCACAGTACGGCTATTTTTATTCTGTCGTATTTTCCAATTATGTTAAACATATCCTCATACCACAATTCCTTATTGCCTCCTGCGGAAGCACAGCTAAATTCCGTAATCATCATGGGATGGGTAAATCTTTCTATATAGTCATAATAAAAATGGTCATAGGCCTGGGAAAAACTTCTCCAGATTTCTCCCCTATAGTAGTTTCCAGTGTTGTAGGCAGTTAGTCCCACCACATCTACATACTGGTTTCCCGGGTAATAACATAAATAGTTATTGTAGGAGAAATCAGGAAATGATTTTTCGTTAGGATTCCATACCCATATTAAATTGTCCACACCATGTTCCTGAAATTTATTATATATATATCTCCAGCAATCTATGAACAAGTCCGTATCCTTGCCTACCAAGTGGGAACAGTACCACACCCACTCGCCGTTCATTTCGTTATTTGGTCTGAAGAGTACGGGATAATCATATTTATTGAAGGCTTTTGCCAAATTATCCAAGTATTCATCGTACTTTCCTTCTAATATATCCAAGGTTATATCCCTTTCTTCACCATCTATTATGTCAGTTGTATAGAGGGTGTATTCTACAACTTTTCCCATTTCTTTTGCAGTGTTCATTTGGTCAGTCTTAAAGGGAAGGGAAAAATTGTTGTACATTAAAGTTACAGGAAAATTATAGTCTAATTTTTGTTCTAATTGTTGCAACCTGTAAGGGTATTTAGGGTATGTAGGTTCAAATATTCCAAAGGCGGTTCTTTCCCTGTTTATAAAGTATTCGTCATAGAAAGCCCTGGTCTTTTCATCGAAATTCTTTATTTCGGGACTGAATACCACATCCTTTTTCAGGGTACCAGACTTTTCTATAAATTTAAACTCTGGCATTATTTTCTGTATGTATATAGGTCTTGAAGATTTCATAAATACGGTAACTACTTCATTTCTGCTGCGTACAAAGGCAATAGTAGCATAGTAATTCCTGTCCGGCTCATCTGTCTTTACCTTTCTTCTTTCAAACAGTGTTATCCTACCTAAGAGATTACCGAAATAATGATTGTATTCATTAGTAATTTTAAATTCCGGGTTTCGTAAAATTCCTCTGTTTCCGTAGTTAAGATATGTAAGATATGAGTTTATAGTATTGTAAAAATTATCATATAATACTTCAACTACTATATCTTCTGATTCGAAGCGGCTTTTTACACTTACTATATCTTCATTAAGGTGTAAATTATCAGACAGTACTATTTCATATCCATAGGGACGGTTTGTATACTTTTGATATCCAGGGTAATGCTGAACTAATTGGGTACTACTGTCCTCCATTGCCCGGGCAATAGGCATAGTAAGTAATAGTATTAGAATTAATGCAATAAGTCCTTTTTTCATCCTTGTCTCCTTACATTATAATTTTGCAATTACCTAATAAGTTTACCAGTTCAAACTAGCTAAGTCAATTAATAACAGTGTTTACAGTAACATAAAGTTAAAAATAAGACGTGAAATTCTGATTGTTAATAGGAAGGGGATGTGCTATAATTCATTTGGCAAGGAGGATTGTATGATAACTACAGATACTTTTAAAAGAGGATTTAAAAACGGCATTGTTACAATGATAGAACTATCCAAGATCTTAATACCTGTATATATTGCCGTTCAATTGCTTTCCATTTCAGGAATTATAAATATTATCGCCAAGTTTTTCCACCCGGCTATGTCTTTGTTTGGATTGCCTGGGGAAGCTTCCTTGGTAATTCTTTTGGGATATTTTTTAGGTACATATGCTGCATTAGGTGCTATGGCGGCCTTTGAGCTTTCTGCTGTCCAGGTAACGACAATAGCAATTATGATTTCCATAGCCCACAGCTTATTCACAGAGTCAGCAGTGGTCAGGAAATTAGGGCTAAGCACTACTGCAAGTATAGTTGCAAGGCTGTTTTTTTCAGTTCTGATGGGTTTCTTACATTTTAGAATATTCGGGTGATATTATGAATGCTGTAATTGATTTACTTATAAATTTATTAAGTTTTTTATGGAATATTGCAAAGCTACTTATTCCAATAATGGTAATAATAGAAATATTTAAAGATACCAAGTTAATAGATAAAATAACTAGTATATTCAGGCCTGTTACTAATTTCTTTACTTTGAGCGAAAAGGCAGGAGTAGCTCTATTGTTTGGAATGTTTTTCGGCCTTACCATAGGAGCAGGAGCTATACTACAAAGTGTTAAAGATTACGATGTGGACAAAAGAAGTGTTTTTTTGGTAATTATGTTCGTATCCCTCTGTCATGCCGTGTTCGAAGATTCATTTATTATGGCTGCCGTAGGGGCAAATATTGCACAATTGCTGTTAGCCCGCTTTGGTGCTGCCATCTTGTTAACCTTCCTATTGTCAAGGTTTATTAAGAAAACTGATGATTCTTTGAAAATTAACGAATGATTATATAGCGAAAAACAGGGACATATCCTAAGGCCTACCTTAAGATGTGTCCCTTTTAAAGTTTATAATTATGACAGTTCTTTCAGTTCTGTTTCTTCTCCCTCGTAAATGGCAAATTTATTGTATCCGAAGCTTTTAAATTGATTAAGCTGTTTTCCTAATTTTTTGGCCCTTTCGTATAAGGTTACAGTGTAGCCTAAATCTCTTATTTCATCGGCTTTTAACATAACATCTATATACTTGTCTTCTTGTTTAAATAATAGAACTACTTTTTCCCGGTCAGGAACTTTGAAGTTTTCCTCCATAAGCTGGTTAACTAATCTTTCGAAACCTATGGAAAAACCGATGGCTGGAATTTTTTCTCCTATGAAATTCCCTACCATTTCATCGTATCGTCCCCCTCCAGCAATGGAGTAACCTAAGTCTTTATAGGAAATTTCAAAGATTGAACCAGTATAGTATCCCATACCTCTTACCAAAGTAAAATCAAATACAACATCGTACTTCCCTTTGGCATATATGTTAGAGTCCTCAAGGATTCCTTTAACTTCCATAACTATTTCCTGTGGAACACCGTATTCTTCTAGGGATTCTATACCTTTTATATTTATGTCTTTTAAGGCATGGATTAATTTTTCAACGGCGGAGCTGCTATATCCCTTACTCAATAATTCTTTGTTTACGCCCTCCATACGGATTTTGTCTAATTTATCTACGATTATGCAAACTCCCTCAAATTCTTCTTCCGTAAATCCGCAGTTTAAAATTACTGATTTCAGCACTCTTCTGTCGTTAAATCTAACCACAAAGTCTGTTACATTAAGTGCAGTAAGAGCTTTAGCGGTGGTGGCAATAAGTTCTAATTCTGCTGCCTTGGTAGGGTCTCCTATTATGTCTATATCGCACTGTTTAAAACTTCTGTACCTCCCCTTTTGTGCTCTTTCAGCCCTGAATACATTGCCTACCTGGAGAGCTTTAAATACGCCAGGCAAATTATTTCGGTTATTACAATAAAAACGGCTGAGAGGAACTGTAAGGTCGTATCTTAAACCTAAGTCCACAAGGTCGTCCTCAGTGATACCTTCCCTGGTTAGGTCTAATTTTTCTCCCCTTTTCAAAATTTTGAAAATAAGTTTTAAGTTTTCCCCTCCCTGACTGCCTACTAGATTTTCTATATTTTCAACAACGGGAGTTTCAATAAGTTCAAATCCGCTTTGCTTGTATGTATCGATGATTACTCCTTCCACATAGTCCCTGATTTCCTTTTCTCGTGGAGTTATATCTCTCATCCCTTTTGCAGGGTTTAAATTTACTTTCATCCTTCCTCCTTCCCGACCACGGAACCGTCCCCTGGTCGGTCTGTTCTTGTTTATTTTAATTTATGTTACCAAATTATTATTAATATTTCAATGACTAAATATTATAATTCTAGCCACGGTAGTCCGTGGCTAGTAAGTTTAGATTAAAACTTCTTCTGTTGTAGTTATTATTGCGGCAGATTTTATTTCTGTCAAATCGCCCCTGCTGGTATTAAATATATTGGCTGCAATAATTGCTTCCATAACTCCTCTTACTTCTTGCTCCGACAGGTCTTCCTTAGGCTGGTCAATAGTCATGGAAGAAGTAGTGCCTTCAGCAGTGAGAAAAGACATTACTAATTTTCTGGTCACTATATCACCTCTTTCTTTTGATAATTAGTAATAAATATACTATTAAACTTCATTGATCAGTTCATATTCGTCATATCTTACTATACCGGCTAATTCATAAGTTTGGAGTTCTGAAATAGCTACACCAATATTGTAAAGATCTTCATTGTTTGCAGAAGCCTTTACATTGGAAAAGGTCTTGCTCTTAAGGATAGCCTTGTTGTTATCGTCCAGCCCTGCATTTAGAAGGATCTTGAACTTAGAGTCTAATTGATTAGTTATAACTGCCATAATCTCACCTCCTGTTGTGTTCTATATCTATATAGGAGTTTTTGGACGAATGTATTGCTTAAAATTTAAAATTATGTTAATATAAACATAAAGATAAAAAGTCAGAGGCATCTATGTATAAGTCGCTGGTAAAAGAAATAAAAACCTTAATCGGTAATATACCTTGCTACGACTATATCAGTAAAGTCAGATATGTGATTTTTCTATTATGTCAAAACCTCTATTCACTAAAATTCAACAAATACATATCTATTAACAATGTGCATATTTTTAAAGAATATAATCAATTCGACCTTCAAAATGATGAAATCCGGGAAAAAATCTCTATATTATCAAAGGAATATACTGAATTTTTACTTGCAGATTTTACCCCGGCTTACCTTTATGAAAACTTGCTAACCGCTAAGGAAAAGAAATCTTTAGGTCAAGTATATACTCCACAAAAAATAATAAAAAAAATGATTAATGAGGTATTCCAAATAATAAATTTTCATGAGAATATAAGGATTTTAGACCCTGCATGCGGAGGGGGCTACTTCCTTACGGAGTTATATAATTATATCAGTAATAACCACCCAGAAATCGAAAAGCGTCACATTGTGGAAAATATGCTCTATGGTACAGATGTAGATGACTTTTCCATATTTTTAAGCAAGGCAGGTTTGATTTTTCAAAGTGGCATACATGATTTAAAGTTTAATATTTACAAGATGGATTTTCTTACTTCTCCTCCCTTAGGAGAATTTCACCTAGTAATTGGTAACCCTCCCTACATTGGTCATAAAAATACCAGTAGAGAATACAAAAAAGTACTTTATGAAAACTACAAGGAAGTATACTATGACAAGGCTGATATTTCCTATTGCTTCTTTAAGAGGGGGAAGGAATTATTAAATTCCGAAGGTATTATTTCCTTTATAACTTCCCGTTATTTTATGGAAGCTCTTTACGGGGACCGATTGAGGAAGTTTATAAAAGAAAATTTAAATATCCTATCATTAGTTGATTACAATGGAAAAAGCCCTTTCAAGCATGCCATGGTAAGCCCTGCCATAATAACTTTATCTGTAAAATGGAACAATTGCTACTTTAAATACGTCAAAAAGAAAAGTGCAGGAGTGGAGGTTTACGAATATAGCCAGAAAAAACTTAAAGACTCCGGTTGGATAATACTGAAGGATGAGGATGAAAAGCTCTTTGAGCGCATTGACAGTATTTCGAACACTTATATTAAGGATATATGCACTATTAAACAGGGGATTATTACAGGTTATGATAAAGCTTTCATTGTAGATGAGGAAACTATCGAAAAATACAAAATAGAGAGTTTTCTTCTTAGAAAATGGATTAAAAACAGCAACATATCAAGGAATTCCATCAAATATAATAATTTGTACTTAATTTATTCGGATATTATAGAGGATGAGAGAGATTTTCCCAATGCAATTAAGTATTTATCTCAATATAAGGCTAGGCTGAAAAGCAGAAGAGAGTGCCGGTCAGGAATTCGGGAGTGGTATAAGCTGCAATGGGGCAGAATAATATCTGACTTTGAAAATCCTAAAATAATTTTTCCCTACAAATCAAAAAATAATAATTTCTACTACGATAAAAGCGGGTATTTTTGCAGCGCTGACATTTACCTGATGAATAATTTTTCAGAAAATATTACACTTGATTATTTAATTTCATATTTAAATTCTTCCATATTTGAATTTTATTTAAAATGTCAAAGCAAAAAAGTAGGAAAGGATTTATATGAATATTATCCAAATAAATTGAATAATTTGAAAATTTATATACCTCAGATAGACATCCAACAGAAATTTTCTGGATTAGGAAAATTTAGCATTGAAATATTGCTTGAAAAGATGTTTAATGTAAATGAGAAGGAGGTAAATATTATTAAGAATTATATAAGAGGGTGATGACGCAAATTGAGGAAAATTAAAAAGCTATCATTATTAGTTGCTATTATTATTGTGTTGTCCATTCAACCGGCTGCAGGAAGAACCGTATACTATGATACTTTCAATCACTGGGCGGAAAGTGACATTGACTTTGCATCTAACGCTCTTAAGGTTTTCAGGGGTTACGGCGATTTCACATTCAGGCCAGAAAACAACATAACCAGAGCTGAATTTATAACTATATTGGCAAGAACCGCCTACAGTCAAAACCAAATGAGGGAAGTATATGTAAGCGATATGTCTTACCAGGATATGTCAAACAAACATTGGTCTTATACTTTTGTTATTTCCATGTATGAGCATCTTAAAACTAACAATTTTACTTTACAGGATATATTTCCCGGAAACAATTTTTATCCTGACAAGGCTATTACCCGGGAGGAAGCAGCAGCTTTAATAGGTGCTTTCTGCAAAAATGCAATTTATGACAATCCTCTCCCTTTTATCGATATCTCCACAAGTAACAAATTTTATAATGAAATTAATAGACTTAATAATGCAGGAATCATTGTGGGATATGAGGACAATACTTTTCGAGGAAAATCCCCTATTACAAGAGCTGAATCAGCAGCTTTAATAAGGAGGGTTTATAACGATATAAAAACCAGCGACAGTAGTCAGTATTTAACTAAATTATTGTTTCTGCCCATACGTGGGGAAGATATTTATTCATATTTCGGCAATTATAATTTTAATAATCTAAGTGCAAATGACAGAAAGTATATTAAGGCTAAGGATACCTTGGAATATGTTTCTTTCGGCGGTTATATATTCCCCGAAGATTCACATCTCTACGACTTAAATGCTGTTAATACAATGGAAGATCTGCGGTCACAGGGATACTACAATGTAGCGGGAACCAATTATTACTTACTCTTGTTCGGAAGCCACTCCGATGAAGCAAAATCAAATTTTGCCAATGAGTTATTAACAGATGTTATAGGAAGAAATGACTTAAATGATGCAGAGATGATGCAAGTTTTCACCGCCGTAAGTAAGTATACAGTAAATGAGAACCTGTACATGGGAGCTTTAGAAAAATGGAACAGCATGACTAACAGCGACAATGCCAAAGCAAATATTATGTTTTTCAGATATGCTTACTATATTAGGAATAATAACAAGGATATGTTAAGAAGGCTTATATATGAGGACCTAAAAAAGGCCAACAACATACCTGAGCTGTTAAATCTTAACTTTAGTTTAAGTGCCGATCCCACAGGAATTGACTTTAGGAATTATAATTTTGGAAACTACAGTTTTTCATTGTACAAGGATACCACCCTGTACAGATACTTACTAACTAGTACTCTGCCCTTCCGTCAAGCAAGGGTTGTGGAACTGTCAAGTATACTAATGGTGGAGAAAAGAAATAAACCTGCAGTAAGTATGACAAATTATGAAAATATATTCAGTCAATATTCCGTAAACAGACTTTATGTTCTTAATTTCATAGGAGAAAAGGAACGAGCCTTTGTTGAAGGAATGAACGATTATACAATAATCAAGACCTTTGACTTATACAGGAAGAATCCTAACTTTTATGATGATACTTACACAGGAATATTAAAAAAGTTAAAATTCACATAAACCGCAGGGAAATCCCTGCGGTTAATTTTGTGCATAGAGTTTAACAATTTCAATAAGCAGTTCCACTACTTTTTCCATGGACTGGATGGGGATGTATTCGTACCTACCGTGGAAATTGTGGCCACCGGTACATAAGTTGGGACAGGGCAAGCCCATGTAGGATAATCTTGCTCCGTCAGTTCCTCCCCTTATGGGAACTAGGACAGGCTGTATACCTATGTTCTTCATAGCTTTTTTAGCATTTTCAATTATGTGCATGTGAGGAAGTATTTTTTCTTTCATGTTGTAGTAGGAATCTTTAATTTCAATTTCCACTGTTCCTTCGCCGTATTTGTCATTTAAATAATCTGCAATTTTTAAGAATCTTTCTTTCTTAATGTTGAATTTTTCCATGCTGTGGTCACGAATTATATATTCTAATATTGTTTTCTCCACATTTCCAGACATTTGATGCAGCAGGCTGAATCCTTCATAACCTTCCGTATTTTCTGGAGTTTCATATACGGGCAACATATGGTGAAATTCCATTCCTATAGTTAAAGAGTTTTTCATTTTGTTTTTAGCTGTTCCCGGATGGATGTTAACTCCATTAACAGTTACTTTTGCACTGGCAGCATTGAAATTTTCGTATTCTATTTCTCCTAATTCTCCTCCATCTACCGTATATGCAAAATCCGCCCCAAATTCTTCAACCTTGAATAAATCTGCTCCCCTGCCTACTTCCTCATCAGGGGTGAAAGCTATCTTTATTGTTCCGTGTTTTACTTGGGGATTGTTTAAAAAGTATTCTGCCATGGTAAGTATTTCTGCAATACCAGCTTTGTTGTCGGCACCTAAAAGAGTTGTACCATCTGTTACAATTAAGTCTTGACCCTTGTATTTAAGCAGGTGTTCGAACATTTCTGTATTCATTATAATATTTTTATCTTTGTTTAACAGAATATCTCCACCGTCATAATTATATATTATTTGGGGATTTACATTGTTTCCTGGCATATCTGGAGATGTGTCCATGTGGGCAATAAAACCAATGGTAGGAGCTTCTGTATTTGCCGGTATGGTACCATAAACGTATCCGTTTTCATCCATAGAGGCATCCTCTATTCCCATGGATTTCATTTCTTCCACCAATAGTTTTCCTAAATTTTTTTGTTTTTCACTGCTGGGAATTGTCTCTGCATCAGGTATGGATTGGGTATCAATTTTTACATAGTTTAAGAATCTTTCATGTACTTTCATCTTATCCTCTCAGTTTAGATATTATTTCATAGTAGTAATTATATATTACATATTTTCTATTATCAATACTTATAGATTTATAGTGATCCCTGTAATAAGAATTCCACCTAACTAGGTGCCGGGAACTTTAGTTAATACAATCAGGGCAAAACAAAAAACCTGTATAAAACAGGTTTTTGTTTTGGGTATCAGTAATTATTAGTCTTCAGCTGAAGTGCATCTTGGACGGCAGCCTCCCCCTGCTCCCCCTACGGAGTTTTCATCAATCTGGTTGGGGAACAATCTTGGGAATGTAGGACAAATAGCCGCTTGTTCAGGTGCTAGCTGTACAAATCCTGTGGAAAGAACACATAATTGAACCGGAACAACTATTTTCTTTTCGCAGGAGATGCAAAGTGAGATAATAAGATTTACGGATAATACTCCTGTCCTGGGGTCAATAGCAAAGTCCCTTTGTATGCTGTTTGTTGCAAGTCTTACATCACATGAAAGGTTGCAGAATTCAGTAAATCTTGGCAAGAATGCGGTATCAAATACCGAAGGTACACAAATTTCAAAGAAATTAGTCAATACCAATGGATTGCATTCTGGCGCAATTTCTACAACTGCCGATAATGTAATTATACTTTCATTTGTGGAGTTACATGGTGAAACAACTAAATCCATTTCAATTTCCACACATCCGGATATTTCAATGGTTTGAGTTCCGAATACTGGAGTACCAAGCTCTTCATCATCACAGAAAGATGTATCTGTATATATTAGCTTTTGACTTAAGGTTCCATCTGGTCCAACAACTTTATAGTCGCAACCTTCCTCTGTTTTTACAAATTGACCACCAGACAAAGTAGTCTTGGGATTAATCTTTAAATTACATTCATCCTCTATATTATCAGGATTGAAGAATTTTTTGCATCTTATATCCGCTATTCTTATAATATTTGTTCCGCATCCGATGGGCGGTTCAAAGCAAGTATCAGGAGCTGTTTTAAGTCCTTGCAAATTAAATAAAACTGCATCATAAACTTTTTGTACGTAAATGGGCTCCGTTACTACATTTCTTAGTGTACCATCCCAATCACAACCGGATTGCCCTGTACAGCATCTATCTGCAACACCACCAGTTCCCAGAACTGCATCATTCTTTTTTGAGTGTTTCATGCTGGTATAACCTCCTCATTATTTACTGTTACTTTACTTCAATATATTCTAAATTGTATTAGTTGTTACACACATATATATTAAAAATATTGATATAGTTCTCCTCCGGCAGGAGTTTCATATACTATATTGATTTTTTATCCGGGGTATTGTAAAGTAGATTAAAGAATAATTATTGAGGAGGAAAAATGAATCCGGTTGTAACTTTTGAATTTGAAAACGGTGATATAATCAAAGCCGAATTGTATCCCCAGACAGCTCCAAATACTGTCAAAAACTTTATTTCATTAATAAATAAGAAATTTTATGATGGGAAGATTTTTCACAGGGTTATTAAAGACTTTATGATTCAGGGAGGATGTCCTTACGGAAACGGAATGGGAGGCCCCGGATATTCAATAAAAGGTGAATTCAGCGGAAATGGTTTTAAAAATGATTTAAAACATGAGGCTGGTGTACTGTCCATGGCAAGAGCCATGTCTCCCGACTCTGCCGGTTCTCAGTTTTTTATAATGCATAAAGCTTCTCCCCATCTTGACGGCCAATATGCTGCCTTTGGAAAAGTAATCGAAGGTATGGATGTAGTAAATAAAATAGCTGAAACAAAGACAGACTACATGGATAAACCTCTCAAAGAAGTTAAGCTTCACAAGGTGACGGTGGAAACTTTTGGAGAAGTATACGAAGAACCAGAAATTGTATAGATTAATTTGTAAAAGAAAGGGTAAGAGGGGTCGAACTGACCCTTCTTACCCTTTAATAGTGGTTTCTAGTTTCGGTCGGAAAAATAGGGTTAGGGCATCTCGCAGTTTCGTTCACCAATTTCTTTGCTCCCTTTGGTCGCAGAAATTGGGAACTCATTGCAAATGACCTACCGCTATTTTTCTCTCCCTTCGGTCGGAAAAATAGGGTTAGGGCATCTTAAAAACCTAAATTTTCACCAACTAATATTACTTTGATTTTATTTTTAGGTTTGCAGAATCTTGTTACTAAGATTTGACCGCATAAGGTATCATCAGTAGTGCATTCTGTACATATTCCTGTATAATGGCATGGAGTTTTGGAATTAGTCCTGAAAGAGTTTGGTATAGTTGCATCAAGTCTTATTTTCTTCACAGCATCGTCTAATTCTCTTACTACCTTGTTCATTCCTGCGATTACAATAACGCTGTCGGGACCATAGCAGAAAGCAGCCACTCGATTACCGTTACCATCAATATTTACTAGTTCTCCATCCATAGTGATTGCATTGGTGCTGGTAAGAAAGACATCCGCTGTTAAAGCTAATTTCATTGTTTTTACTTTTTCTGCCGGGTCTGATACCTTGTCTCTGTCTATTACCTTAATGCCTTTTTCTTCTAAAAGCTTCTTAATTCCTACTTGGTCAATAGTGGTAGAGCCTCCCCATCCAACAGAATCTCCTTCTTTAATCATGGACATAGCTTTTTCTACTGCTTCTTCCACTGTTTCACAATAGTAGCCTTCCATATTTCTTTTCTGAAGGTTTTTTATTATTGTTGCACTCTTAACTTTATAACTTTCTTTTAAAAAGTCCATAACTAACTACCTCCCAGGTATATTCTTGTCCATAATTATATAATAATTTAACTAATGTTTCAACGAAGAAATTTACTAGTCTTAGGGTACAGGTTATAAAAAACAAAAACCTGTTGCCAGGTTCTTGTTTGTATTAATATGCTCTCCAGCCTCCATCAACTGCTATGCACTGACCATTGACATATGATGCATCATCGCTTGCCAGGAATACTGCTACTGTAGCAATTTCGCTGCCTTTTCCAAAGCGTGGGTTCAGTACCATTCCTATTCCAGTTCTCTGGGCTCCTTCCTGATTTATGTCCTTCATAAATTCGCCTGTTCCTATTTCTGTTTCAATTCCACCAGGGCATATTGCATTACATCTAATATTTTTCAAAGCATACATAAAGGCAGTATTCTTAGTTAATCCTACTACAGCATGCTTGCTTGCCGTATATGTAGCACCGGCAACACCGCCGTAGAGTCCTCCTACAGAAGCAACGTTGATAATTACGCCACCGCCTGATTCTTCGAAATGTTTTACAGCCTTGCGCATGGAATATACTACTGATTTTACATTAATGTCAAAAACTTTATCAAACATTTCATCCTTTATGTCACCAACTGCACTCATATCGTCCATAATACCTGCATTGTTTACTAAAATGTCCAATTTGCCAAACTGTTTAATAGCTTCATCAATCATTCCTTCAACTTTTTCTTTGTCAGTTACATCAGCTGCATAAGCTATAACTTTACCTTCAAAATCTTTTGTGTCTTCTACTAATTGGTTCAATCTTTCAATACGGCGGGCAACGGCTACCACGTTAGCTCCTTCTTTTGCAAAATAATATGCAATATCCCTACCCATACCGGAACTTGCTCCAGTAACTACTGCAGTTTTTCCTTTCAGTTTCATAAATTCCTCCTTAAAAATATTAATCAAAATATTAATACCCTGTTCGATAAATTTTAAACACTAAAAATAAGGAATTTATAAATATTTGTTTATTTATTTTTGCAGGTACCCCATATGGACTAGTTTTTTCTTTTTTCTATAAGGCGCATTTCTATGGATTCTTCTATTATTGTTTTTATTAAAACTACTATAGGAACACCTATAATCATTCCAGGAATTCCAAAGAGATTTCCTCCTAAGGTTACACTGACAATAATCCAAAAGGGACTGACTCCCACATGGCTTCCTACTATCTTAGGGTCAAGGAAGTTAGCGTCTATTTGCTGCACAATGATTATAATTAAAATAGCAGTTAAAGCCTTGGGCGGATCTAATAGAAATGATACTACAACTACTGGCAGGGAACCGATTATTGGACCGAAATAAGGAATTATATTAAAAAATCCGATTAAAGCTCCCATTAGTGGTGCATAGGGCACCTTTGCCACATAGAAAGCTATAACACAAATTATTCCCACAAGGGTAGAGTCTAATATTTTACCGTTTATATAACTCTTAAATATTTTATTTCCCTGTGAAAAGCCCTTTAATATATTTCTTGCTCTCTTTTCTTCAAAATAGGCGTGAATTAACTTCCTCCCTCCCAAAAGCAAATCTTCTTTTTCAACCAGCATATATATGCTGATTATAAAGCTGATTACCATGGTAAACATGCCAGAGCCCAAATTTGAAATTAAGGACATAAGCCTATGGTACATATATAACAATATCTTATTTAATATGTTTCTAACACTTACCCCTGCATACAGTATGTAGTCAGTAATATATTCAACATATTCATTGTCGATTTTGTCTCTTATACCTCTTATTATTTCTTCAACGTCAATATTTCCTTCCATTATAAAGGAGGTTATATTATTTATATTTTCAGCTATTTGAGGTAAAATCTTGTAAATTAAAACACCGACAATTCCTATTAATATTAAACAGGATAGAAATATTCCCTGTACCCTTCTAACCCTTAATTTGCGGACAAAAAACATTACCAGGGGGTCTAAAAGGTAGGCAATTATTAAGCCATATATTAAAGGTTTGCAGGAAGTAAAAATCCGGTTGAAAACTCCGGGATTAAATACTATTAATAAAATTATCAAAAGCCCTAGTAATAAGGGCAAGTAATTTCTGAAAATACTTTTATACTTATCTATGGTTATCCTCCCTTACTTAATATTTGCCTGTCCTCTGTAGACTACACCTAATTTGCCGTTAACTGTAAGGAGCTCTCCTGTTTTAATTTTTTTAGTACAGTCTTCTGCTCCCACTACCACTTCTTTGCCTAAGTTTAATCCTGCAATAATTGCATGGGATGTCAATCCTCCCTCTTCTACAATTATAGCTGAGGCTTTTTCCATATATCCTACAACTTCCTTATAGGTGGATCTCATTACCAAAATATCCCCTTCTTTGAATTTATCTTTAAGGTCTTTTTCATTTTTGGCAACTACTGCTCTTCCCATTACGGTACCTTTGCCCACTCCTACTTTTTTATAGAGGAGTTCACTTACAATATGTACCTTTAACATATTTGTGGCTCCAGACACTCCTACAGGAATGCCGGCTGTAATAATGGTTAAATCTCCTTTTTTCACATAGTTAAGTTCTAATGCTTTTTCAACAGATCTTTCCACTATATCATCTGTAGAGTAAAGCTGTTCTATCTTAATTGGATATACTCCCCAAAACAGAGCTAACTTCCTCATAACCACTTCTTTTTGAGTGGCTGCAATAATTGGAGCTATAGGTCTGAATTTGGAAACAGCAGCTGCTGTATAACCTGAAGATGTAGCTGAAATAATTGCCGAGGCTTTCAGGTCTAAGCAAGATTTACAGGTAGCATAGCTAATTGAATCTGTAACAGTGGGGCTATGGGTAAATCTTTTTTCCCTTAGTATTTCTTCATAATTTAGTGATTTTTCAATCATAACTGCTATTCTGGCCATAGTTTCCACAGCTTCAAGGGGGTAATTACCTGAAGCAGTTTCTCCAGATAGCATTATGGCATCTGTTCCTTCGAAGATGGCGGTAGCTACATCAGAAACTTCCGCACGGGTAGGTCTTGGATTTCTAATCATGGAATCCAACATTTGGGTGGCAGTTATTACTGGTTTTCCTGCTTCATTGCATTTTTTAATAAGAGTTTTCTGTACGAGGGGAACTTCTTCCGCTGGTATTTCCACCCCTAAATCTCCTCTGGCAATCATTATCCCATCGGAAACTTCGATTATTTCATTTATATTTTCCACTCCCTGTCTGTTTTCTATTTTGGAAATTATCATAATATGACCGGCATTTTCTTCTTCCAAAATTCTTCTGATGGAAATTACATCCTCTCCTCTTCTTATAAAGGAAGCGGCTATATAATCTATACCCTCTTCTATTCCAAACTTAATATCGCTAATATCCTTATCGGTCAGAGCAGGTAAGTTTATTTGGGCATCTGGTATATTAATACCTTTTTTATTTTTAATTATTCCTCCGTTTTTAACTAGGCATTTTAAATCCCTTTCATGGATTACCTCTATAACTTCCAAACTTATAAGTCCATCATCAAGTAAAATTGTATCTCCTGCTTTAACATCCTTTGCTATATCTTCGTAAGTAACACTTGCTATTTTTTCGTTTCCCAATACATCCTTGGGCGTAAGTATAAATTCCTGGCCTTTAATCAGTTCTGCCTGGCCATTTTCAAAGTCCCTTAACCTTATTTCAGGACCCTTAGTGTCTAACATTATGGCGGTAGAAGTACAAAGTTCTTTCCTTACTTTTTTAATTATATCTATTTTTTCCTTGTGTTCTTCATGGGTTCCGTGGGAGAAGTTAAGTCTTGCTACATTCATTCCCCCTAATATTAGTTTTCTAATTATTTCTTCATTCCCTGAAGCGGGACCGATTGTACATACAATCTTTGTTTTTCTCATGTTTAGCATATTATCTCCTTTCTTTATGAGATTCTTCCCTACGCTAAATAAAATGTTAAATAGACAATATTTTTGTTAATTCATAAATGGTTTTATCGAAGGTTTTTTCTATGGAAAGGGCTTCTTCTAAATCCATGTCAAATATTCCAGTTTCCGTAACTCCCACAACTCTTTTTCTTTGGTTGTTACTTAGTAATTTAACTGCCATGGCACCCATCTGGCTCCCTATTAATCGGTCATAGGCAGATGGTGTTCCTCCTCGCTGGGTATACCCTAATACGGAATACCTTGTAATTATTCCCGTCTTTTCCTCTATCTCTTTTGATATTTCCTTGGCATCTGCTGCGCCTTCTGCGAGAATAATTATGCTGTGTTTCTTGCCCCTGGTTCTTCCCTGCATAATTTTGTCGCATACTTCATCTATATTATATTCAATTTCAGGTATTATAACCATTTCCGCCCCTCCTGCAAGTCCTGCATAAAGGGCTATATCTCCGCAGTTTCTGCCCATTACTTCGATAACATTGGTTCTGCCGTGGGAAGAAGATGTATCTCTTATTTTTTCAACTGATTCTAGGACAGTGGAAAGGGCTGTAAAAAAACCCAAAGTATACTTTGTATAGGCCAAATCATTGTCTATGGTTCCGGGAATGGAAACTGTGGGAATCCCTGCTTTTTCTAATTCCAAGGACCCTCTGAAGGAACCATCCCCTCCTATTACCACCAAACCCTCTATTCCCAGATACTTCATATTCCTCAATGCTTTTTTAAGCCCTTCTTCTTCCATAAATTCCTTGCTTCTTGCACTTCCTAAGACGGTTCCTCCCCGGTGGATAATATCTGCTACAGAGGAAAGATTCATTTCCGTATAATCCCCTTCCACCAGTCCTTTAAAACCGTTGTGAATTCCTACAATACTTATATGATGATAAATTCCATACCTTACGACTGCCCTTATGGCAGCATTCATGCCTGGTGCATCACCACCGCTAGTAAGTACCCCTATTTTTTTCATATTGGCCTCCCCTGCTGATTTATTTTATTACAATATTTTTTTCTCCAATCAATTCAATAAGACCTTGTTTTAATCTCTTATCCTCTATATTTACCCTGTTTTTACCTGATAAAACTAAATTTGTTCTATCTTTTTCGTTGTATACTATCAAGGTGTTGTCCCCCTTGTGCTTATTTATAAGGGAAAACAGCTCCCTTTTGATATTTTTATACTGTTCCATATCTTTAACTTTTATATATACTTTCTTTGGCTGAATTGGAGGCAGTATTTCTTCTTCCTTTTTAAGTTCCTTAATTCTGTTAATAAGAAGCTTGGCGGACTCCTCCTCGCTAGTATCCAAGGTTCCTTCTACCAGTACAATACTGTCTTCCTGCAAAATATCCTTATAATTATCATATACTTTAGGAAAAACAATTCCCTCCACAGTACCGTAGAGATCTTCCAAGGTTATAAAGGCCATCATATTGTTATTCTTAGTTATTTTATTTTGCTTTTTAATAATTATACCACCTATTATAACTCGGCTGCCGTCCCTTAGTTTCCAATTATCCTCATGAGTATTCCTTAATTCGGCGATTTCATTTGTATTTGTGGTTGCATATTTCTCCAACACTTCCTCATACTCGGAAAGGGGATGTCCGCTTAAATAGACTCCCAATATTTCTTTTTCCATGGACAGAATTGTTTTTCTGTTATATTCAGGCAAGTCAGGAATTTCTTCATTAATGGCAACATCTTCTTGCAAGGTGTCAAAAAGAGAAAATTGACCTTCTATATTTTTTTTCTTATGAGAAATAATGGAGTCAATGGTTTTTTCATAAATTGCCATGAGCTGGGAACGTCTTACCTTGAAAGAGTCAAAGGCTCCGCATTTAATAAGAGATTCCACCTGTCTTTTATTTAAAACCGTAGTATCAACCTTTGTGCAAAAATCAGTAAAACTTATAAATTTCCCCTTCGTTTCACGTATGGATACTATGGTCGAAATTACGTTGGCTCCCACATTTTTTACGGCGGCCAAACCGAAGCGTATTTTTCCCTTTTCCACTGTAAATTTAGCAAAACTTTCATTTATATCTGGAGGAAGTATTTCAATACCCAATCTTTTACATTCCCTTATGTAAAGGGATACCGAATCGGAGCTTCCCATTATGCTAGAAAGAAGGGCTGCCATAAATTCTACAGGATAGTAGCATTTAAGCCATGCCGTTTCATAAGCTAAGGCTGCATAGGCTACGGAGTGTGCCTTGGGAAAGGCATAGTTGGCAAATTCCACCATTAAATCGTATATTGCATTGGCTGTTTTTTCATCTACACCGTTGTTTACAGCACCTGTAATTTCTACTTCCCCCCTTTCGGACTTTTTACCATATATGAAGTTTTGTCTTTCTTCCAACATAACATCCATTTTTTTCTTGCCCATAGCACGGCGCAAGAGGTCGGAGCGTCCCATAGTAAATCCGCCTATATCTCTTACTATTTGCATTACCTGCTCCTGATAAACCATACAGCCGTAGGTTACATTTAATATGGGCTCTAATTTAGGATGTAAGTAGGTAATACTTTCGGGATTAAGCTTATTTTTAATATAAACGGGTATTTGTCCCATGGGGCCTGGTCGGTACAAGGCATTGGCCGCTGACAAGTTTTCGAATTCCGTAGGTTTTAATTCAGTTAAAACAGCCCTCATGCCGGAACTTTCAAACTGAAATATTCCTAAGGTATCCCCATTGGCAAAGAGCTTATATACATTTTCATCATCGTATTGACAGTTGCTGAAATCTATTTTAATATTGTGATTTTCTTCAATTAATTCAATGGCATCCCGAATTACCGTAAGGGTACGAAGACCTAGGAAGTCCATTTTCAGAAGGCCTAATTCTTCCAGTTCAATCATGTTGAACTGGGTAGTTATAACATCTTTGTTCCTTGAAAGGGGAACGTAGTTGGTAACATCTTCCTTGGAAATAAGTACTCCTGCAGCATGGGTGGAAGAGTGTCTTGGCAAACCTTCCACCTTTAGGGCCAAATCAATTAGCTCCCTTACTTTTGGTTCGCTGTCGTAAAGGTCACTCAACTCCTTATTTATTTCCAAGGCAGCTTTTATAGTCATCCCCAAGGTCATGGGGATTTTTTTAGCTATGAAATCAACTTCTCCGTAGGACATGTTAAGGGCCCTGCCAACGTCCCTTATGGCACCTCTTGCTGCCATGGTTCCGAAAGTAATAATTTGTGCTACCTTTTCCTTGCCGTACTTTCTTTTTACATAATCGATTACTTCTTCCCTTCGTTCGTAACAAAAATCAACATCAATATCTGGCATACTTACACGCTCGGGATTTAAGAATCTTTCAAAAATCAAATTATATTTCAATGGATCAATATTGGTAATTTTCATAGAGTAAGCTACCAGGCTTCCTGCGGCTGAGCCTCTGCCAGGTCCTACCATAATGTTATTATCTTTGGCATATTTAATAAAATCCCACACTATAAGGAAGTAATCTACATATCCCATTTGTTCTATTATGTTTATTTCATAATTTAGTCTTTCCAATATTTCGGGAGTAACTTTTTTATATCTTTCCTTCAGTCCTTCCATACATATTTTTCTGAAATATTCTGATTTATTATAACCTGAGGGGATTTCAAATTCTGGAAGGTGTACTGTGTTAAAATCTAATTCCACATTACATCTTTCAGCAATTTCCGCAGTGTTTTGTAACACTTCCTCCGGAAAAAGATCTGCCATTTCCTCATAGGATTTTAGATAAAATTCCTGGGAAGGGAACTTCATCCTGTCCTCATCGGTAATGGTTTTCTGGGTTTGAATACACAGAAGAATATCGTGGAAGTAGGCATCTTCCTTATTTATATAGTGAACATCATTGGTAGCAATAAGCTTTATTCCCGTTTCTTTACTTATTTTAGTCAATAATGAATTGACGGTTTGCTGTTCCTCTATACCGTGGTCCTGCATTTCTAAAAAGAAATTATTTTCCCCAAAGATATCTTTGTACAGCAAGGCAGTTTTTAAGGCCTTTTCATAATTATTTTCCAATAAGTAAGATTGCACTTCCCCTGCCAAACAGGCGCTGGTGGCAATAATTCCCTTGCTATATTTTCTCAATATATCGTGGTCTAATCGGGGCTTGTAATAGTAACCCTCCACGAAACCAATGGAACAAAGTTTTATTAAGTTTTGCCAGCCTTCTTGATTTTCAGCAAGCAGGACTAAGTGGTACTGGTTTTTATCTTTTACAGGATCCTTGTCCGTCATTTTACGACTAGCAACATATGCCTCAAAACCTAAAATTGGTTTAATGCCCTCTTTTTTCGCCTGTTTGAAAAACTCCACCACTCCGTACATACTGCCATGATCTGTAATAGCCAAGGAATCCATGTTTAATTCCTTGGCTCTCTTAACTAACTCTTTAATTCTACAAGCACCATCAAGCAGGCTGAATTCTGTATGTAAGTGTAAATGAGTAAATTTCTTAGTCATCTTTTCCTCCAAACCGCCAGGAAACCACTGGTTACGGTTATCAGAATATTCCGTATATTATAATACCAACAAGGCCAGTTCCAATCATGACTAATATAGGGTCAGTCTTATATTTTCTAAGAATGAATAATCCTAAAGCCACCATAATGATTGAAGGTATATTTATATCTAGTAGTTGGATATTATTTAAAGTTGTTTCTTCATTAAAGATTGCAAGCAAAAGAATGGATAAACCTGCTGAAGCTATCAATGATACCACTGCAGGTCTTAGTCCTTTTAAAATTCCCTGTATTGATGAAAGATTTTTATATTTGAAATAAAAATATGCCAGTGTCAATACTATAATACAAGAGGGAGTAATACATCCCACTGTTGCAATAATTGCTCCCGGAAGTCCCGCAACCTTGGTTCCCACAAAGGTTGAAGCATTAAGAGCAATAGGCCCGGGAGTCATTTGAGATATGGTTAATAAGTCTGCAAATTCTGCCATGGTAAGCCAGTCATGAACTTTCGTAACCTGGTTTTCTATTAAGGGTAAAGCTGCATATCCGCCACCGATACTGAATAATCCTATTTGAAAAAAGCTCCAGAATATTTCTAAGTATATCATTCTGCTCCACCTGCCTTTTTAAAGTAATTGTAATAAAATCCTCCGAAAGCACCACTTAATACTATTATTAAGGCAGCATTTACATCAATTATTACAGCAGCTATAAATGCAACTATCATTATTGCCAGTGAGATAAGGTTCTTACTTTTAATAATATTGTCGGTCATTTTAATAATTACATCCAATATTACCGCTGCTACCCCTGCTCTCATTCCTAAAAGAAGAGCGTTCACAATGGTATTTTCTTTAAAAGCTGTATAAAATTTTGCTATAATAGTAATTATTATTAAAGGAGGTAGAACTGTTCCAATAGTTGTAAGTAAGGCTCCAAATAATCCTGCCAGTCTATAGCCTACCATAATGGAAGTATTTACGGCTATAGGTCCTGGAGCAGATTGACATATGGCTACTAAGTTGAGCATCTCCTCCTCATCTATCCATTTCAGTTCTTCCACAAACTTTTTTCTCATAAGAGGAACTATTACGTATCCTCCACCTATGGTAAAAGCACTTAATGAAAAAGTAGAAATAAATAGTGTCCAGTAAAACTTCAAGTTCTTTTCCAATTTGTTTTCTCCTCGATGTAATCTTTTTATTTCCAAACCTCTATGCGGTTCCCTTTAGTTATTATTACTAACTCCGGTCCCCCATGGTTTACATTAGGGGAGCGAAGATTTTGAATATACCTCTTCCTATTTTTTTAATTTTAGGTGTATTTTTAATATCTTCCATAGTTACTTCCTTACTTATTTTATAAGCATTTAGGGTACTTTCTTTTACCTTCTGAACACTTTCCGTATTGTACATCCATACACCACATTCAAAGTGTAGGTAAAGACTTCTGTAATCCAAGTTAATTGTTCCAACCACCGCATAAGTATCGTCCACTACAAAGGTTTTACCGTGGTTAAAGCCAGGAGTATATTGATAAATAGTTACTCCGGCATCCAGCAGTTCTTCATAATTAGATTGAGTTACTGCAAATGCATACCACTTATCTGGTATATGAGGAGTCAAAATTCTTACATCCACTCCTCTCTTAGAAGCTAAAGCCAAAGCAACCATCATTTTATTATCTGCAATTAAATAAGGGGTTTCAATATAAATATATTCTTTAGCTTGATTAATTAAATTTAAATAAACTGTTTCACATACATGTTCGTCGTCTAGGGGACTGTCATCAAAGGGCTGTACATATCCATGACATTCTTCACTGTGGTCGTAGTCCAAGGGTTTAAATTGGTAATAGTCTTCATCAGTTTTCCTGAGATAACTCCACATGGACAAAAACATTACCGTTAAGCTCCATACAGCATCTCCCTTGATTTCCAGCATATTGTCTCTCCAGTGTCCGAATTTTTCAACGGCATTTATGTATTCATCTGCTAAGTTTATCCCGCCTGTATAAGCTGTCTTACCATCTATCACTACTATTTTCCGGTGGTTTCTGTTGTTTAAGCGGAAGGACAGTATGGGTAGGAAGGGATTAAAAACACAGCACTTTATTCCATAAGACTCCAAAATCTTATTATATTTATAGGGCAGCTTTGTAACGCAGCCAAAATCATCATATATAATTCGTACATCTACACCTTCTTTTACTTTTTCCTTTAAAATATCTAATATGGTATTCCACATAGTCCCTTCTTCTATAATAAAAAATTCAAGAAAAATATATTTTTCGGCTTTTTTTAATTCTTCTGTCAAGTGTTTGAAAAATTCCTCTCCCGAGGAAAGAAATTTTGTGGGCGAATTGTCATAGACGGGACAATTAGAATAGTTTTCGATATATTTAGCCTGGTTATATGCAGTAATACTTTCCCTTTGAAGATTATTCAGGGTGATGTGGTGCTGGTGCAGACTTTCCTTCATTTTATCGCTTATGGAATGCATTTTCTTCCTCATTCGGTCAGAGAGCCCTGCTCCTCCAAACATTAAGTAAAACAACCCTCCAAAAACAGGAAAAACCATAATAGGAATTATCCAGGCTATTTTATAGGTAGGGTCGCTTCGTTTATTTAATATAAATAATACCACCAGAACACTTATGACCATTAAAATGGTGTCAAATAAAACAAAATAATTGGTAAACCTCCATACCATTAAGGCCAGGGTAACTATTTGAGCTATAATTGCTAATGAAACTAAGGTTACTCTACTTAATAAAAAGCTGATAATCTTTCCCATAATTCTTCCTTTTTCTGAGGTGCTTAAGTAAATTGTATCAAATATTATACTATTTGTAAATGAGTTTTCATTGGTATACAGAAGATTGGAGCATACAAAAAAGGCTGCCTCTTGGCAGCCCCTATGAGTTCTCTTATGACAGAACGTCTTGTAATATGTGCTCTCTTTCTTTTGTTGCTCTCAATCTTACGAACCAAATATATCCTACACATAAAACAGCAGCAACTATATAGGATAGGGTGTAGCTGTTTGGATCCATTCCAAGTCTTGACTCCAACCCAAATCCAATAGGTGCGTGTAAGATGAAACTTAAAGTTATAAAGAAGTAGAATGTACCTGGTATTAAGGAAACAAGATAGTTCTTTCCGTTTATATACAAATAAATTGATATTGTAGCCAAAGCAAATGTTCCAACGAACTGGTTGGTAAATGCAAAGTATCTCCACAAGATATTGAATCCTGCAGGATTAGTTTTTGCAATATATAGAATTATAGCTGCAGGTATAAAGAATGCGATACTTAAGCTAACTCTCTTTGCAGCATGGCTTTGGTCTATGTTAAACTGTTCTGCAACCATCAGACGAAGTCCTCTGAAGGCTGTATCTCCTGATGTAATTGGAAGTACTATAACTCCAACTATCGCAAAGATAGCTCCTATATTTCCTAAGAAATCTCTTGAAATATGACCAACCATCAAGGTTGCACCTGTAGACATATCTGTTCCCTTGTTGAAAAGTATCATGGCACCGCCTGCCCAGCACATTGCTATAAACCCTTCTATAAGCATCATATTGAAGAAAGTGGTTTTTCCTTCTTTTTCACTTGCAACTGTCCTTGCTATTAGAGTATTCTGAGTGGCATGGAATCCTGACAATATACCACAGGCTACCGTAATAAAGAATACTGGGATAAAGGGCAGTCCTCCTATATGCTGTGCAAAGGGGTTGCTGGCAAAGGATAGGTTAGTTAAATACTGTCCACCACCAAACAATATTCCAAAGAATATACCAACTGCTGAAATAATAAGGAAAGCACCGAATATAGGATAAACTCTTCCTATAATAGCGTCAATTGGGAATATGGTTGCTACTACATAGTATAAGAAAATTGCCAAATAAACAATCCAGGTTGTGGGGTTTGTTGGAACTGGTTGCTGGCCAATTAATTCAGAAACAATAAGGTCTCCTGGTGTATAAACGAAAACAACACCTACTAATAACATCAATATCCAAACAATTACATTGTATAAACCGAACACTTTATCGCCTAAATATTTCCTAATAAGTCTGGGCATCTGAGCTCCGCCATTACGCATGGAGATCATTCCGGAAAAATAATCGTGCATTGAACCTGCAAGAACACAGCCTATGGGTATAGTTATGAATGCGATGGGGCCGAATAGTATTCCTTGTATTGGTCCTAAAATTGGGCCTGTACCTGCAATGTTCAATAAGTTAATTAATGAGTTCTTCCATTTTTTCATTGCAACGAAGTCTACTCCGTCTGCTTTAGTAATTGCCGGAGTTTCTCTGTCATCGGGTCCGAAAACTTTTTCGCAATAGTTTCCGTATAAATATCCGCCGACGACTAGAATTAACATTCCAATCATAAAGGTAAGCATAATAAAT
>DURT01000044.1 GCA_012843025.1 Tissierellia bacterium
AACAACTTAGGAGTAACTTCAGAAAACCTAACAGCTGCTGAATCACGTATAAGAGACGTGGATATGGCTAAGGAAATGATGGAATTCACTAAGAATAACATCCTTACACAAGCAGCTCAGGCAATGCTTGCACAGGCTAACATGCAGCCACAAGGTGTACTTCAGTTATTACAATAATTAAAAAAATATGGGATGCCAAAGGCATCCCTATAGTTTTTTAAGGAAATTCTTAGGTTTTGGCTATTGAAACCTTTGAATTATTTAATTTTTTGTAAAAATTGTTTAATTATATTGAATTTTGTTTGATTTTATCCGATACTATAGGTAGGAGAAAATATCGGAGGCAGTTAAGTATGAATGACGTTTCGAAGCTATTACCTCTAATAAAATTTTATGCTGTTATTGCTTTTGTATGTGCCCTGGCTATTTTATTAGGTATATTAAATATAATAACAGGGGAAGAAATAACACATACGGAAAAGCTATTATCAGCATATAATTTTGTCCTTGTGGTAATCGTTATCATATTTTGTGTTATTGTAAGGAAAGAATTTAAGCTAATAAGAAAACATATTAACAGATTAAAAAGCGCTTACAATGTGGCAGGAATAGATCCAGTCTGTAATTTGAGAAATAAATATAAATTTATAAATGATGGAGAAATATTTATAGAAAGAAATCCCGAAAAAAGTTTTGCCTTAATACATTTCGATATAAGTAAGTTTACCATAATCAACAATACTGTAGGCTACAAGGTAGGAGATAAGATACTCCAGCAAATAGGGAAGACCTTACAGGACATTTTAGCTGATGAAATAACCGGAAAGGGTGAAGGGGATAACTTCTTTGCTGTAGTAGAGTATAAAGACCAGGAAGAAGTTGTGGACAAGGCCTTGGAAGTATCGGATAAAATAGAAGAATTGAAAATATGGCAAAAGATTAAAATAAAACCTGTTATAAAAATCGGGATTTTTTATGTGAACAGGGATGATTTGGATTTAAGGACTGCTATTGAAAGAGCTTACTTTGCAAAAATTACTCTAAAAAACAACTATAAGAGCGAATATGTAATTTATAACGATAAAATAGGTAGCGAATTAATAGAAGCTAAGAGGATGGAAGACGAAATGCACAAGGCATTGGAAAGAAAGGAATTCAAAGTGTATTTCCAGCCTAAGGTGAATTTAAGGACTGGCGAAATTACAGGGGCTGAAGCATTAGTACGCTGGGAACATCCTAAGTTAGGTACTATAAGCCCTGCCAGGTTCATTCCTATTTTTGAAAAAAATGGTTTTATTATAAAACTTGATAAATATGTGTTTGAAGAAGTTTGCAAGAATATTAGAAAATGGATTAATGAAGGTTACCATGTAGTTCCTGTTTCTGTAAATGTTTCAAGAGTACACTTTTTAACCAGAAACTTTGTTTCTGATTACAGTGAAATTAAAAGAAAGTACAGAATTCATAACCGTCTCATTGAAATAGAAATAACAGAATCCATAGCCTTTAGCAATGAAAATGTGGATGAAGTATTTTCCGTTATGAGGGAATTCCGGGAGGCAGGCTTTGATATTTCCATAGATGATTTCGGTTCCGGTTATTCAAGTTTGGGACTTCTTAAGGCAATGCCGGTGAATACCTTAAAGTTGGACAAGATGTTTTTAAATGATATAGAAGATTACAACGCTCAGGTTATAGTTAGCAATATTGTAAATATGGCTAAAAACTTAAATTTAATGGTAGTTTCTGAAGGAGTGGAAACAGAGACCCAGGTGGATTTTTTAAAGGGTATAGGTTGTGATATAGCCCAGGGCTATGTGTTTGCAAAACCGGTTCCTGTTAATATTTTCGAAACCTTTATTAGTAATGGAAAAGCCAAATATTATTAATTCCTCTCTAACCACCGATACTGCATAGTAGTAGTCGGTGGTTTTTACTTGACAACCTTTAACTTTCAATAATATATTATACTTAGTTAATATAATTTTAAGATTCAGGATGTAGTATATAGTAAAAGGTTGTCGGAGGGATTAGTTTGAGGATATTAATAGTAGAAGATGAAGTTAAAATCACCCAGGCATTGAGCTTTTTATTCAATAAGCAAAAAATAGATGTGGATATAGCCAATGACGGTGAAGAAGGACTGATTCTTGCAAGTAAGGATATTTATGACGTAATAGTCTTAGATATAATGTTGCCGGGAATAGATGGTATTGAAATATTAAAGACTATAAGAAAAGCCGGCGTAAAAACTCCTGTCATTATGCTGACGGCAAAGGATTCCATAGATGACCGGGTTTTTGGCCTGGAATCGGGAGCAGATGATTACTTAGTGAAACCTTTTGCCACAAAGGAGTTAATTGCAAGAGTAAAGGCACTTGCCCGGAGAAAGCATACAGATTATGTTGGGGAAGTTTACCAGTTTGAAGATATAAAGTACGATGTGAAAAACTACCTCCTCTATGTAGGAGATAAAGAATATAAAATCCCCCTGAAGGAAGCCATGCTTATGGAAATGCTCATAAAAAAGCCTCGCCAGGTATTTACCAGGGAGCAGATAATCGACCGTATATGGGGACTGGAAGCTGATATACTTGAAAGTAATATTGAAATATATGTCCATCATTTAAGAAAAAGGCTTGAAGGAACTAATGCAAAAATAGAAACTGTAAGAGGCGTTGGCTACATGCTTAAGGAGAAATAAATGTTTAAGAAACTGCATTTGAAATTAACCGCCTACATGGGAATAATACTTATTCTCTTTATGTTTTTCGTTGCTTCTGGAATATATAAGTTTACCAAGATGGTATTTGAAGATGGTAATAAGGAACTTATGAAAACAGAAGCTATCAGGGTATATAATTACAGAAATACTGTCTTTCCTGAATTTTTCATTAATGGGACCTTGTTTAACCGTTTAAGACCTAATGCCCTTTTAGAATCTAAAAGATTAGATGCCTGTTACATTGTATACGATGGACATTTAACCAAAATTTTAGCCGATGAAGGGGAAATCAAAATAGCCGATGATATTAAATCCCTGGCAGTGGAAGCTTTACAAGAGGGAAGGGATTCCTATAAAACTTTAAAAATAGGACGTTTTAATTACAGGGTTTATACCAAGTATTTTAACGATTTAACTGGTGAAAGTGTTGTACAGGTTTATCAAAATACGGTAAATGAAGAAATCCTCTGGAAGTTTTTAAGAAATGTTCTCTTCGTAATAGGAATTACTGGTACAATAATTCTCTTGGCTCTTAGCTACCTGCTGACAGGTGAAGCCTTAAAACCTATAAAGGAAACCTGGATAAGACAGAAGGAATTCGTAGCAGATGCTTCTCATGAATTAAGGACTCCCCTGACGGTTATACAAACTAACTTGGATGCAGTATTAAGTGATGAAGATGGTACAGTGGAAGAAAATGCAATTTGGTTGGATAATGCCTATTCTGAAACCCGGGTTATGGCAAAGCTTATAGATCAGCTATTAACCTTGGCTAAGGCGGATAATAATGAAGGCAAACTTACTTTAACAGAGTTTTCATTTTCAGAAGTAGTGGAAAATGTATGTCACAATATGGCGGTTATGGCAAGGAATAAAAACTTGGACTTTGAAATGAATATTGAGGAAGATATTGTTATTAAAGCCGATTATGACAAAATGCGAAGATTGGTAGTAATCTTAGTGGATAATGCCGTTAAGTACACGGAAAAAGGCAAGGTTACCGTAAGTTTGTTTACAGATAAAAACAGAAAGATTCTGACAGTGGAAGATACGGGAATAGGTATAAATGAAAGGGATATAAAAAGGATTTTCGATAGATTTTACAGGGCGGATAAGGCAAGACACAGAGAAGGTGGAACAGGCCTTGGCCTAAGTATTGCAAAGTGGATTGCTGATATGCACAGGTATTCACTGACTGTGGAAAGTATAGTAAATGAAGGAAGTAAGTTTACATTAAGAATGTAGTAATAAAAATACAGCCTAAAGAAGCGTTCACTTAGGGATTGAATAAAAACTTAAGTGAACAGCTTCAAGCGGGACAAAAAGAGACCAGTCACAATCTGGCATGAATGCTTGATTGTGACTGGTCTTTTGCTTCAAATCGTTAGGATAAAGTTTTATTA
>DURT01000045.1 GCA_012843025.1 Tissierellia bacterium
ATATTCTTCTAGTACCAATTGGATTGCTCGATCCAATAGTCTGGATATTGGGATCATGGTATCGGAAGACAATTGTTGCAATTGTTTGTATAGGGTGCTATCAACAGCGTTTGAAATGGGGGTTCTGTTTTTTAATCCTCTTGACATATTAATCACCTCCTATTAAATTATATTATACTACTTATTTAAGATGCTTGCAACTTATAGCAACTTATAGTATAATATAATTAAGGAGATGAGAATATGAATAAAGAAGAAAGGTTATTGAGGATAGCAGAATTGCTAAGTAGAAGCGTACTTACAAATGATAATTATATAGATAAATGGCTTGAGTTTAATAATTGTAAAGATTTATTATCGCTTATTGTTAAAACTAAGAGCTTCAAAAAGAATACTTTAAGAAACATAGGCGATAAAAGATGGCATATCTTAAAAGAAACATATTACAGCTCCGATGTTTACAAGGAGTTAATGAAGCTGATGAGTGATAGTCATGACTAAATGTGGTGTATATGCAATAAAAAACAGAACAAACAACAAAATGTATATAGGGCAATCAGTAAATGTAAGAAAAAGAAAGAGTTATCATTTATGGTTGCTTAGAACTAACAACCATTTTAATCCTAAGTTACAAAGCGCCTTTAATAAATACGGCGAAGAAAATTTTGAGTTTGTTATATTGGAAAAATGTAATAAAGACGAATTAGACGATAAGGAAATTAAATATATTAACAGATACAATACTATAAATGATGGGTATAACATATGTGAGGGCGGGGAAGGTAGCTTAGGAAGAACACTATCCGAAGAAACGAAACAAAAAATATCCAATGCCAATACTGGGAGAAAACAAGACGAAGTCGCCAAAAAAAGAAAGTCTGAAATAATGAAGGAATTATGGAAAACTGCTGAATATCGTAAGAAAATGAAACAAAGACCGAAACCTAAACCTTGGAACAAAGGCAGAAGGCATACAGAGGAAGAAAAAAAGCATCTAAGCGAAAAATTGAAAGGAAGACGTATCACAGAAGAACATAAGAAAAAATTACATGAGTTGTATAAGGGCGAGAAGTCTTTAACTGCAAAACTCACAGAACAACAAGTGATAGAAATAAGATTAAGGTTTCTAAAAGGGGAGAAGCAATGTGACATTAAGAAAGATTACCAAGTTTCAGCACAAACAATATACGATATAGTTAGAAACCGAAGATGGAGACACATTCCTAATACGATAAAGGAATTGGAAAAAATAAAGGAAGCTAAATAGCTTCCTTTAATGCTTATAAGGGAGGTGATGAAATGCAAACCAGGGAAATGTATTTTAAAACAGATTTTGAGGTTAGGCAAGAAGAACAAGAAAGATATATAGAGGGCTACTTTATAAGGTTTAATGAAGAAACAGAACTATGGTCTGGAGTATATGAGGAAGTAAGTCCTGAAGCGGTTGCAAACAGCCTTAAAAACAATGATATAAGATGTTTATTTAACCATGATACTAGCATTGTGTTAGGAAGAACGGGGAATGGGTCTCTTGAACTTAGAACAGACGAAAAAGGTGTATATGGCAGAGTAAAAATAAACCAAAAAGA
>DURT01000046.1 GCA_012843025.1 Tissierellia bacterium
TGTAAGTGTCTGAAAGAAAAGTACGGCAACAAGTCGAGGATTACCTTAAATTATGATATGACTTTTTTGATACTCCTTCTTAGTTCCCTGTATGAACCAGAAAATAGTATATACCATGAAAGATGCATGGTACATCCATTAAAGAAACAGCTAATTATACAAAATAGTATAACGGAATATGCTGCTGCCTTAAATGTTATACTTTCTTATTACAATTTAATGGACAACTGGGAAGATGATCATGATATTAAATCCCTTGCTGCAGCAAAACTACTACAAAGGGACTTTAAGAAATCAGCGGCAGAACTCCATGAAAAATCACAGATTATTAAGCACAGATTAAACAATATATCTAAATTAGAGAAGGAAAATACTGATGATATAGATGCAGTTTCCAATGAATTCGGTCATATAATGGAAGAAATGTTTTTATATAAGAAAGATCATTGGGAGGAAAGTTTAAGAAAAATAGGTTTTTATTTAGGAAAATATATCTACTTTATTGATGCCTATGAAGATATGAAAAAGGATGAAGAAAACAATTCTTACAATCCCTTTAATAATTTAGATATAGAAAATAAAAAAGATTATGCAAAAAACTTGTTGATTTTAAATTTATCCTTGTTAAGCGATGAAATTGAAAAACTTCCACTAATTCAGGATAAAGGGATAATTGATAATATAATATATTCGGGAATATTAAATAAATTGGATAAGGAGATTACAAATGAAAGACCCATATGAAGTGTTAGGCCTAAATCGAGGTGCATCCATTGAAGAAGTGAAAAAAGCATACAGACAATTAGCTAAAAAGTATCACCCTGATATGAATGTAAATAATCCACTTCAGGACTTAGCAGAAGAAAAATTCAAGGAAATTCAGTGGGCTTATGATGAAATAATGAAAGGCAACGCAAGTGCCAGTTATGGTTCAACATATACCAACAATAATACTAGGAGTACTGGAGATTTGTTTTCTGCAAGACAGTATATTAATTTAGGCAGATTTCACGAGGCTATGAGTATATTGCGAAAAACCAAGGTAAGAAATGCGGAGTGGTACTTTTTGACAGGAGTATGCTATGTAAGCTTAGGTTCTATTGGACAAGGTCTTCAATATGTTCAAAGGGCAGTAAACATGGATCCCTCAAATATGGAATACAGTAATTATT
Source organism: Tissierellia bacterium (assembly GCA_012843025.1). Taxonomy (GTDB): domain Bacteria; phylum Bacillota; class Clostridia; order Tissierellales; family Sedimentibacteraceae; genus Sedimentibacter. The sequence continues at coordinate 1,173 of DURT01000046.1, forward strand.
TAAACCAGATTTTAAGTATGCAGCGAACATACCAGCAAAGGGTATATACTTATGGGGGAGGATCTTCAAGTACTGCAGATTGTTGCGCGCAATTAATTTGTGCCGATTGTCTTTGTGAATGTTTGGGAGGAGATTTAATTTCATGTTGCTAAAAGGTAAGGATGTAGCTTACTTAGGCGTACTATTATCTTTAAACCAATTATTTATTATTTTGTCTTCTGTGATAGAAACTAACACTATAATACTTATGTCATTAGCTGCACTGATGGTAGGTGTTGTAATAGTAGAGTTCAGAGAGAAGGCAGGAATAATATTTTATTTGGCTTCTGTATTACTAGGCTATATTCTAACTTTTGACAAGGTGGAGTTTATTACCTACATAAGTTTTTTTGGATTATATAGTATTATTAAACATTATATTGAAATTAAAATATTTAATAAATATATATCCTATGTAATTAAACTAATATTTTTTAACACATCACTTTTTGTAATGTATAAAATGGTAAGACTCTTCATCCCCTTCAATATGTTCTGGTGGATGATAATAGGGGCACAGGTACTATTTTTTATATACGATTATGCATTTACTATGTTTATTAATTATTACATAATCACAATAAAGCCAAAATTAAAGAGATGAATTATGTATAATTATTCTTCCTTTTTTTGTCTGCTTGTAGATTTGCAGGTATAAATTAGCATAATATTAATAAAAATGGCTAAAGAGGAAAAATGAAAAAACATGCAATATTTATTGATAATGTTAATATTTTATGATAATATACTTAAGGTATATATCCACAGCATAGATTATTTGGAGGACATATGTTTAAAAAAGCTAAACTTGGAATTATCTTATTATTAATATCAGCACTACTCACTGCCTGTGCAGGGACGGCAGATACAAATGTACCCCTAACGCCTGAAGAAACAGAGTCAAATGAGACTGAAAATGTAAGCGAGGAACCTGAATTATCAGAGGAAGAAAAAGCACAATTAGAGCTTCAAAAAAGAATCGCTGAAAGAGAAGAATTAGAAAAGCAGCGTAAGGAGAGGTTAGGTGAATTCTACGTACCTTTAGTTCCTATAGGGAAAGAAGAAGAAAAGAAATCTGTGGAAGTAAGAGCCTTGTATGTAACTGGACATACAGCTGGCAATAGTTTAAACAAGGAAAATATAGATGCTTACGGCGCCTATGTTAGAGCGATAATTGAAAACGATACTGAAAAAGCAAGGGAATTATTTGATAAGGCCGAACAAGCAAATAAATTCGAACGTATTATTGGAATTGCTCTGGCAACGGAAATAAACGGGTTAGTTATAAATGTTAAAGATGATAATGGATTTATAACTTATAATAGCGATGTAGAAATTGTACAAAAAATGAATGAAGCAACACCAATTCCCATTAAAGACATAGAAAACATGGTAAAAGTCTTAAAAGAATATGATTTATATTTAATTGGAAGAATAGTTGCTTTTAAGGATAAAAACTTTGCTGTTTTGAGTCCGGAACATTCTATACAACTTAAAACAGGAGGGATATGGCTTGATCCTAACAGCGGGAATATTCCCTGGGTAAATCCCTTCGATCAGTATGTATGGGATTATAATATAGCAATTGCCAAGGAAGCGTCCCTTTTAGGTTTTGATGAAATGCAATTTGACTACGTTCGTTTTCCTGATGGTGCCAAGACCTACAATCCTATTACAGAATTTCCTGGAAGGGAAGGAAGGGATAAGGATGAGGCAATTGCTGACTTCTTAGAATATGCAAAAAATGAACTTGAGCCTTACAATGTTAATTTAAGCGCCGACGTATTCGGTATAGTTACAAGAACTTGGGACGATTATCCGGAAGATATAGGACAAACTTGGATACTAATGGGAAAACACGTGGATAATTTAGCTCCTATGGTTTATCCCAGTCACTACTCAACAGGATGGTATAATTTAGAAAATCCTAATGCTCACCCCTACCTGGTAGTAAAGGGGGCCATGGAAGAAGCAATTGAAAAGAATTCATCCATGAAAAATCCTCCTATTATAAGACCATGGATTCAGGATTTCGACTGGGCAGGCATCACTTACGGTCCTGATAAAGTAAGAGAACAAATATTGGCTGCGAAGGAATTAGGTATATTTGAATACATGGTTTGGAATCCCAGCAATGTATACGACCCCCGTGCCTTCGTACCTACTGAAAAAGAGGTTTCCACTGTATTTCCTTTAGATAAGGGAGAATTGGATTACAGGGAAAAATCTCCTGCAGATGCGGCAGAAAAATATTTAACTGGTATGGCACAAAAGAGGTACAGCTATATGTACCTTATGACTCCCGTTGATGACAGAGTGGATGATTTTGATGAATTTGTAGAACTTCAGGAAAAAAATAATATTAAATTATTAAGCAGCAAAGTTCACGGTTACGAAATGGATGGTAAAGATAGGGCAAATGTAAGCCTAAGTTATAAAATTGAAGTAGAAAACGGAGATACAACAGAAATAATTGAAAAAGATGTTGTATGGGAGTCAGTGAGGGAAGGCAACATTTGGAAAATACGAGCGGAATTTTAATCCCACTTTACCTGATAGACTGAGAGAAGCCGTCTAATACCTTTGTTTCTATGGAACGACATTATAGTCGTTCCTTTTTAAATAACTTTAAACCTTTCAAATCGATGGAAGTGAAAAAGAGATTACCATAGTTATAAAAATTAAACAATATGTCTTTTTATTAGCCAATACACTATATGAATTGTATGCAGAACAAATACAACTGTATATAAAATTTAAACAAAAACTCTTGACAACGGTTAAATTAGTGCTATAATTATTTATATATATTTAAATGTAGAAGTAAAAAATAGCAGAAGGTGAGGACGTAAAATGAAAAAATATAACATAGCTATATTAGGAGCAACGGGTGCAGTGGGACAAGAAATGTTAAAAGTTTTGCAAGAAAGGAACTTCCCTGTAAATAATTTAAAACTTTTGGCTAGTAAGAGAAGTGCTGGGACAGTAATTGAATTTAACGGGAAAGAATATACCATAGAAGAAACGAAAGAAGATTCTTTTGAAAATATAGATATAGTTCTGTGTGCTGCAGAAAATGATGTTAGTGAAAAATTTACCCCTATAGCAGTGAAAGCAGGAGCAATAGTAGTAGACAACTCCAGTGCCTTCAGAATGAGGGAGGATGTTCCCTTGGTAATACCGGAAGTAAACGCAGAAGATGTGAAAAATCACAATGGAATTATAGCAAATCCTAACTGTTCAACGACAATTGCTTTAACAGCAGTAAATGAGCTTAACAAATACGGCAAAATAAAAAGAATGATAGTTTCTACATTTCAAGCTGTATCCGGTGCCGGTATAAACGGGATAAAGGAATTGGAACAGCAGGTTAAAGATATAAGCTCTGGCAAAGAAGCGAAAATTAATACATTCCAGCATCAAATAGCCTACAATGTAATTCCTCAAATAGGAAGTTTCGATGAAGAGGGATATTCCCAAGAAGAAATGAAATTGCAAATTGAAGGAAGAAAGATACTTCACAATCCCGATTTAAAAGTAAATTGTACTTGTGTAAGAGTTCCTGTTTACAGAAGTCATTCTGAGTCAATTACATTAGAAACGGAAAAAGAAATAACCGTTGAAAAGGCAAAAGAACTATTATCTAAAGCACCAGGAGTTAAATTAATTGATGACTTAGATAATAGTATGTATCCTATGCCCCTTTATGCAAGTGATCAAGACCTAATATATGTAGGTAGAGTAAGAAAAGATATTAGTAGCGAAAATTCTTTGGTTCTATGGTGCTGCGGTGACCAGGTAAGAAAAGGTGCTGCCACTAATGCTGTACAAATAGCAGAAGTTTTAGTAAAAGAGAATTTAGTTTAATTATATGGGGACACCTACAACGGGGATGGATAGTCTCTGGATAGAGAGAGTGTCCCCTATACCAGTAGGGGTCATTGGAATAAATTAACTAAAAAATAATTTCAAAAATACTTGAATTTTTCTTATGCTTGTGCTAATATTTTAAGGTACAATAAGCCGCAGTGATGGAATGGCAGACGTGACGGATTCAAAATCCGTTGGTGGCAACACCGTGGGGGTTCGAGTCCCTTCTGCGGCATCTTTCAACAAAAAAGAGACCTTAGTCTCTTTTTTATTGCGTATTTAATCCGTATTGATATTAGGGTATATTAACAATCCATTTCAATAACTTCTAATTCCTCTTCCTTCATTTCCACTTTTGATATTTGTTCAAATTTGCGCTCAATTTTATTGGAAGTAATATTAATTTTATCCACATCATCAGAAACACGCTTAATATTTTTGGCTAAATTATCCCATCTTTCTTTGTACAGTTTAAATTCTTTTCCTAACTTATTGAGTTCTTCGTGTATTATTCCTGCATATTTTTCTCTTTCTAAATTTCTTAAAACAATTTGAACAGTAGAAAGAACAGACATTAAAGTTGTAGGAGAAGTAAGCCATACTCTTTTTTCACCAGCATAATCCAATAAATCCTGATGATATGCATTTATTTCTGCAAATATTGCCTCTGCCGGTATAAACATAATTGCCTGATTTGATGTTTGTCCTTGAATTATGTACTTTGAAGCAATATCATTTATATGCTTTTTTACATTGGCTTTAAAATCCCGGGCATACTGTCTTCGCTCCATTTCCGGAATATTCATATCAATCATACGCTGATAATTTTCAAGAGGAAACTTTGAATCTATACACAGCATTCCAACAGGTTCTGGCATGTATAATACAGCATCTGCTATGTTGGAATTATTTAGCTTTTTTTGCAGTTCATATACTTTATCGTTCTTTTCACCGAAAACTACCGATAAAATATGATTTAACTGTACTTCCCCAAAGGTTCCCCTGCTTTTTTTATCGGTTAAAACATCCTGTAATGAAACAATATTTGTCGAAAGACTATCAATTTTTTTCTGTGCTTCATCTATTTTTGACAATCTTTCCAATATATTTATGAATGTTTTGTTTGTTTTTTCAAAACCCTCATTCAGTCTTTCTTCCACTCGCAAGTTTATTCTGTCAAGGCTCTGGCTCACCTGGTCATTTAAGGCTGAGAAATTTTCATTCAGGGTCTTTGAAGTATCGGCGCTAAAGTTCATGAATGATTCTGTAAGTTTATTGGAATTTTTATCTATTCTTTCAACTGTTTCCAACTTGGTAGTAAGTATTTCTCTTAATTGTTTCTGTTCTGAATCAGAAATTTTCATTGAAACAGAATCAATTAAATTCAAATTATTTTCCCTTAAATTAATTTTAAGCTCTGATATAATACGTTCTTCAGAATTGTTTTTAAATTGCTTAATTAATAAAATAATATTAATCAATATTGAAATAAAAATCATTGCAATAATAATATAGTCCATACTTTCCTCCATCAATAGTGTCTTCCAAACTCTTAGCTCTAATACATCCTACAATAAAATCGAACATTTGTCCACTGAGATTTTAAAGGAATTTAATTAAAAATATTTTACCTACAAAAGTTTATGTGTTATAATTTCTAAAATATTAATATATGAGGGAAATATGAGTAAATTATACGTTGTGCCTACTCCCATTGGAAACTTAGGAGATATGACCCCCAGGGCAGTAGAAATATTAAATAATTGCGATTTAGTTTTAGCAGAGGATACCAGACATACTCAAAAGTTATTAAATCATTTTAATATTAGTACTAAAATGATTTCCTACCATAAATTTAACGAGAAAAAAAGAAGTCAGGAAATAATAGAAGAAATAATCAATGAAGAAAAAATTGTAGCCTTGGTAACGGATGCGGGTACACCTTGTATTTCTGATCCTGGCTACCAACTAATAAGAGAAGCTAGGGAAAATGGAATTGAAGTACTTGGTTTGGCCGGAGCTTCAGCCTTGGTAACAGCTCTTTCCATATCTGGAATAGAAGCTTATGAATTCGCTTTTTATGGCTTTTTACCCCGTAAAAAAAATGAATTGGAAAAAGCTTTAAGACGGGTAAGGGAGAATTCTGTTAAAACCTTTATATTTTACGAATCCCCTAAAAGGATAATCAACCTAGTAGAAAATATTAGATTACTAATGCCTAATTCAACTTTATGTGTATGTAAGGAATTAACTAAGATATATGAGAAAGCTTTCTACGGAAAGGTGGATACAGTCTTAGAAGAATTAAAAAAACATGAAGATGTGGAAAAGGGAGAATATGTAGTAGTAGGTTACAATAATGATTACGAGGAAAAAGAAACTACAGGCTACCAGGTAAGCCTGCCTGCTATTATATTTGACAAATTAATACAGAAGGGCTATTCTTTAAAAGAAGCTGTGCAGGAGGTAGCGGAAGAAGGTATAGCTACTAAGAATGAAGCCTATAAAGCTTCCTTAGATATAAAAAAATACATAGAAAAATTAGATAGGTGAACAAATGACAGGAACAATAGTAAATGCATTGGCAATAATAGTTGGCGGTATAGCTGGACTTATTTTTAGGAATGTTATATCGGAAAAAATAACAGAATCTCTTTTAAAATCCACAGGCTTGGTAGTAATGGCCATAGGGATAAAATTAAGCTTGACGGGAGATAATCTAACTCTTACGGTCATATCCATGATAGTAGGAACCATAATTGGTGAAACCATGAATATAGAAGGGAAATTAGACAGCTTTGGAGCTTTTATTGAAAATAAAATTAAAAACAGAGAAAGTAATGTTGCCCTTGGATTTGTAACATGTACTTTAATTTACTGTGTGGGCTCCATGGCAATTGTAGGTTCAATTCAAAGCGGGTTGACGGGAAATCATGAAATATTGTTTTCTAAAGCAGTGATTGATGGAATAACATCCATATCAATGGCTGTATCCATGGGCATTGGTGTAATTTTTTCCAGCATCAGTGTATTAGTATATCAAGGTATACTGACAATGCTTGCTGGTTTAATGCATTCCCTATTAAGCGATGTGGTAGTCAGGGAAATGACTGCTATAGGAGGTTTAATAATTATGGCAATGGGCTTAAACTTCCTTGAAATTAAAAGAATTAAAGTAGGAAACTTACTGCCGGCAATATTTCTTCCCATACTATATTATGCATTTTTTTAACGAGGTGTAAAGTTGGATAATGCCATGTTAAATCCAATTGCTACAATGATTGTATGCCTAATTTTTATTTTAGGCTCTATTATTATGTCCATACCACTTTACTATGGCTTTGTGGCAGGAATACTGTTTACCGGAACAGTGCTATATAAAAAGGGTCACAGTTTTAAGGATATTATTAAATCATTGGTGCTATCAGTAAAGGATATTAGAAATTTGCTAATTATCATTTTGCTTATCGGTGCCACCACTTCCATCTGGCTTTCTTCTGGAGTAGTTCCCACAATAATGTACTATGGATTTTCCTATATGGAGGGAGTAAACTTTCTCTTAGCTGCATTCTTAATTATGTGTACGGTATCTGTATTTATGGGTACTGCAGTGGGAACCCTAAGCACAGTAGGCTTATCTCTATGGGGAATTGGATTAGGCATGGGGATTCCCCGTAACTTAATGGTGGGAGTATTAGTTTCGGGAGCTTTTATGGCAGATAAAATTTCTCCTCTTTCCGGACTTCTTAACTTAATGCTAACCACTGTGAATATAAAGTATAAAGATGCCTTAAAAAGTATGATTATAACACTAATACCTACCCTACTGGTTACTTCCATAATATATTTTATACTAGGTCAAGATTATACAATGGAAAATGTTGAAAACATTACACTTTTTAAAAAGGCAATAGGAGAAAGCTTCAACACATCGCCGATACTTATAGTACTTCCGGCTACCGTTTTGTTATTGTCGGTAAGAGGTGTTAATCCCTTAATTACCTTTCCTGTTGGTGTTGTACTGGGAAGTATTCTGACTTTAGCTTTTCAGCAAGGAAATATTCTATCAATAATAAAATCCCTAGTATTCGGGTATCGTGGAAATACTACCTCTGCAGAACTAAACAATCTTCTGGTCAGTGGAGGGATGGTGTCTATGATTGAAGCCATATTAATAGTTGTAGGTGCATTCGCACTTATTAGATTATTTGAAGAAGGTAACATGCTTATACCTTTAATAGACAAATTTGTACAGGGTATAAATAGGAGGATAACTTTAATAGGAAGAACGGGACTATTAAGTATCTTAATGACAGCCGCCACTTGTGACCAAACTGCAGGGATAATACTCCCGGGAACCATACTTCAGGAAAAATACAAGGAACTGAAATTAAGTAATTCAGTATTAGCAAGGACTATTTTTGATACGGGAGTTACTATAGCGCCCCTTATGCCCTGGAATGTGAACTCATTTTTAATTAAACCTATAATGGGCATATCTGCAATGCATTATGCTCCCTATGCTGCTCTATGCTATGTTTGTCCAATAATTACAATCATTATATCCTACTTGCAATACAGAGATAAGAATATAAGAGAGAGCTTTTAGATTGCTTTTCTCTTTTTTTATTAAGGGATTATTTAAAAGTCCTTATTAATTTAAGGAAAACCCTCAAAAAACTAAAATAAGCAGAAATTTTTTTAAATATTGCATCTATTGTTCGTAAGTAATATAATATAATACAGGAAATATTATAGCACATATATTTTTAAAACTGCATTTATTATAACACAAATAGGAGAGTGCCATGAGAAGTTTAACAACTAACTCAAATGTTTTAAACTGGGTAGAAGAAGTAGCAGCTATGACCAATCCACACAAACTAGTTTGGATTGACGGAAGTGAAGAACAGCTAAAAGAGCTTCGTAAAGAAGCTTGTGAAACAGGCGAGTTAATAAAACTGAATGAAGAAATTTATCCAGGATGTTACTACCATCGTTCACAGAAAGACGATGTGGCAAGAATGGAAGATAAAACATACATATGCTCAAGAAGAGAAGAAGATGCAGGTCCTACAAATAACTGGATGAGTCCCGAAGAAGCATACAAATTAGGACGGGAGATCTTTACTAACTCTATGGAAGGAAGAACCATGTATGTTATTCCTTATTCTATGGGTCCTGTAGGCTCTCCCTTTTCAAAAATAGGATTTGAGATTACAGACTCTATTTACGTAGTTCTTAACATGAATATTATGACCAGAATCGGAAAAAAAGTATTAGATGCTTTAGGAGATTCTAATGATTTTGTAAGAGGGGTTCACGGAAAATGCACCTTGGATATTAACAAAAGATATATTTTTCATTTTCCAGAGGATAACACTATATGGTCATGCAATTCAGCCTATGGAGGCAACGTCTTGCTTGGCAAGAAATGCTTTGCTCTCCGCATCGCGTCCTACCAGGGATGGAAAGAAGGATGGATGGCGGAACACATGCTCATAGTTGGAATTGAAAATCCGCAGGGGGAGGTAAAATACATTGCAGGAGCCTTTCCTTCAGCCTGTGGCAAAACAAATTTAGCAATGCTAATTCCCCCGGAAATATACAGGAAAAAGGGCTACAAGGTATGGACTGTGGGAGACGATATAGCATGGCTTCGGATTAAGGAAGACGGAAGACTATGGGCTATAAATCCCGAAGCAGGCTTTTTCGGAGTAGCTCCAGGAACCAATGCAAAATCTAATTACAATGCTCTCATGTCTACCAGAAAAGATTCGATTTTCACTAACGTTGTTTATAATTTAGACAATGACACTGTTTGGTGGGAAAAATTAGACGATAATCCCCCGGAAAATGCTTTGGATTGGTTGGGAAATCCCTGGAATGGAAAAACATCAAAGGAAAAAGGTGCCCATCCAAATTCCAGGTTTACTGCACCGGCTAAAAACTGTCCCTGTATTTCACCAGAATGGGAATCACCAGAAGGAGTTCCCTTATCAGCAATAATATTTGGAGGAAGACGTGCTAAGACTGCTCCCCTGATATATCAATCAAGAGATTGGCAGCATGGAGTGTTTTTAGGTTCAACTTTGGCATCAGAGACCACTGCAGCAGCAACGGGAAAAGTTGGAGTGGTAAGAAGAGACCCAATGGCAATGCTTCCATTCTGCGGTTACAATATGGGAGACTATTTTAAGCATTGGATAGAAATGGGCAAAAAAATGACTAATCCCCCGAAAATATTCCATGTAAACTGGTTCAGAACCAACCAAGAAGGAGAATTTATATGGCCAGGTTTCGGGGAAAACTTCAGAGTTTTGGAATGGATATTGAAAAGATGTGAGTCAGAAATAGAGGCTGAGGAAGGACCTATAGGTTACCTGCCAAAAGCCGAGGATATTAATTTGGAAGGTCTTAATATATCAAAGAACACATTAAAATCATTACTTACTATAGACATGGACTCTTGGCTTGAGGAAGCAAAAGGGATAGAAGAATTTTACACAAAATTCGGGGAAAAACTACCTGAGGAATTAAAAGGGGAACTTAACACTTTGAAAAATAATTTATCCGAATATTTTGCAGAACCGAAGTATTGTGCTTCGAATAGCTAATAGCTCAGGTCATTATCAATGTATAAAATTGCTGCATATAATGCAGCAATTTTATTGTAAAACAAAAGGTTTTCGGAATATATCTCTGTTTTCTAAGGTGTGTTCTTATTATTCAATAGATCATTTGTGGTGACATTAGTATAAAACAATTCTAAAATTTTAATAAAAAAGTTCTTGACAAAAGAGTTTATATGGTGTATCATTCCACTTAAATAATTAAAAGCGTTGAAGCAGAGAAAAGTATTTCAGACGTTTACAGAGAATTGGTGGCGGTGAGAACCAATAACTGAGGAATACATAATATACACTGCTGAGCTGGTTCGCTAAAAGCATAGTCGAGTAGGCGAACACGTGTACTCACGTTACAGGGTTAGAAGTTGTTAGACTTCGAAGAGTGATGATGAACATCGTAAGATGAACGTCATAAATAGGGTGGTACCGCGGAAATATAATCTTTCGTCCCTATAAGCACATTAAAAAAATGTGTTTATAGGAGCGAAAGATTTTTTTTATTGATTTCCCTTATGTATAAAACTTGGCCAAGTTTTAATATAAATTAA
>DURT01000047.1 GCA_012843025.1 Tissierellia bacterium
GATGCATTAACATTAATGGCTTATTTTGCCATTGCTTCGACACTACTATTGTAAAAAATTACTGAGTGTTCATGTGAACACTCAGTTTTAAGGTGAGTATATGCAGGTTGGAATAGTTAAATTAAAAAAGTATGTTTTGGGAATTGCTGGTGTAATCGCTTGCATTCTTTTTATGTATGTTTTTAAAGCCCCGGTAAGTTTGCAAATTCGGGCAATTGAAGCAGGAAGTAGCGGTCAGGAGGCTATGATAGTTTTAGGCATTACTTTTCTTTCTATTGCCTGGTGGGTAGGTGAGGTAGTCCCTGAATGGCTTACTTCCATTGTAATGATGATTTTGTGGGTACTTTTTGGTAAAGTCCCTTTTAATGTATCCTTTTCATCTTTTGCAGGTCAGTCTGTCTGGCTAATTGTGGGGGCATTCTGTTTAGCCAGGGCAGTCACTAAGACAGGATTATTTGAACGTATTGCCTATTTATTGATTAAAGCCTTTTCGCCTACATTTAACGGACAAGTTTTAGCCATGCTTGTGGTTGGAACTATCTGCTCCCCCTTAATACCAAGCGTTACAGCAAAAACGGTTTTAGGATCAACTATTGCATACAATGTGGCTAACGCCATGGGATACGCGGAAAATAGCCGGGAAAGATATGGGATTTTCCTGGCATCCTGGTTCGGATTCGGACTTACCGCATGTGCTTTTAAAACGGGAAGTATTCAAGGATATACTCTCTACGGAGCCCTTCCCTATGAGGTAAGTTCTAAGTTGTCTTTTGCAAATTGGTTTGTTGCTATGATACCCTGGCTTGTAATTCTCCTTATATGTTCATATTTTGCTTTAAAACTTTTATACAAACCTAAGAGGGAACACCTGTTAAAGAGCAATAGTATCTTAGATTATGATAAATTCGGTAAGATGAGCAATGAAGAAAGGGCAACGGCTGCTATATTGTTTTTTACCATTATTTTATGGATACTTGAGATTAAATTAAATATTAATGCTTCAATCACTGCCCTGCTTGCTGCCTTCTTATGTTTTCTATTTAAGATTTTAGATACTAAAGAATTATCAACTGCTGTCCCATGGGATATGGTTATTTATCTTGGAGGCGTACTTAATTTAGGCAATGTCTTTGCAATGGTTGGACTTGATACATGGTTACAGAATATTGTAAGTCCGTTTTTTGAAAATATAAATAATATTTATTTAATCATAACACTTATTATTGCTGCTGTATTATTAGTACGGCTAATACTTGTTTCACAGAATGCCACAATTGTAATTATGCTGACCGTACTGTCTCCGGTTTTGAAACCTTTCGGTATGAGTCCTTTTATTGTTGGAATGATTATTTATACAGTTCAACCATGCTGGTTTCTTCCCTATCAGAATGTTATTTTTTCTGCAGGATTAAACTTAGCTGGTATGAATAATATAGATTATAATAAAACTATGAAGGCATGCTTTGCATACGAAATTATAAATTTTATTGCAATTTTTGCCAGCATTCCCTACTGGAGGTTATTGGGGTATATGTAATGAAGTTCAGGTAAGGGATTATGATAAAGACATCCTATAAGTCATATTAAGAGTTAATTTTGCAAGAAAAAAATAAAAAAAATCATTTATTCAAGATATATTGCAAAACTATCTAATTAATATTAATATATAACTAGATTAATCTTAGGGAGGTACCAATGTTAGAAAAAGAGAAACTATCCCATATTAATGAATCTAAAAAGAAATGGGAAGAAAATGTTTTAGCTAAAGCCTTAAACAAGGCACCTGAAAGAAAAGAAGAGTTTAAATCTGGTTCAGGGCTTAAGGTTAACAGGCTATACACACCTGAAGATATAGCTAATATTGATTATGAAGAAGAAATAGGATTTCCAGGACAATATCCCTTTACTAGGGGGTATCAACCAACCATGTACAGGGGAAGACTCTGGACTATGCGTATGTATGCAGGCTTTGCAACTGCCGAAGAATCCAACAAAAGATACAAGTACTTAGTGGAACAGGGCTCTACTGGATTATCGGTGGCTTTTGACCTGCCTACCCAAATAGGATATGATTCGGATCACCCCTTAGCCCAGGGAGAAGTGGGAAAAGTTGGTGTTGCCATAGACTCCTTAAAAGATATGGAAATATTATTTGATGGAATTCCCTTGGATAAGGTAAGTACATCCATGACCATTAATGCTCCTGCAGCAGTTCTATTGGCTATGTATATAGCAGTTGCAGAAAAGCAGGGAGTATCTACAGATAAGTTAAGAGGAACTATCCAAAATGACATTTTAAAGGAATATATTGCAAGAGGAACTTATATTTTTCCAACAGAACCATCTATGAGACTAATAACAAACATATTCGAATATTGTTCAAAAGATGTTCCAAAATGGAATACTATAAGTATTTCCGGATACCACATCAGGGAAGCCGGTTCAACTGCAGCGCAGGAAGTAGGCTTCACTTTAGCAAACGGTATAGCCTATGTGGAAGCAGCTGTTAATGCAGGTCTGGACGTAGATACATTTGCACCAAGACTATCTTTCTTCTTTAACTCCCATAACGATTTGTTTGAGGAAGTTGCCAAATTCAGAGCAGCAAGAAGATTATGGGCTAAAATTATGAAAGAAAGATTCAAGGCTAAAAATGAAAAGTCCATGATGTTGAAATTCCATACTCAAACTGCAGGATGCACTCTTACAGCTCAGCAGCCGGATAACAACATTATAAGAGTAGCTATGCAGGCATTGGCAGCGGTACTTGGCGGTACACAATCTCTACATACTAATTCAAGAGATGAGGCCTTGGCTCTTCCAACAGAAGATTCTGTTACTATTGCTTTAAGAACCCAGCAGATTATTGCCAATGAAACAGGAGTGACAAACACTGTTGACCCCTTGGCAGGTTCCTACTATGTGGAAGCGAAAACAAAAGAAATTGAAGAAAAAGCAATGGAATATATTACAAAAATTGATGAACTAGGTGGAGCTGCAAGAGCTATAGATTTAGGATATATTCAAAAAGAAATTTCAGACGCTGCATATCAATATCAAATGGAAGTTGAGTCCTTAGAAAGAATAGTGGTTGGTGTTAACAAGTACCAGGTAGAAGAAGAACCACCAAAGGGACTTCTGAAGGTTGACCCGGTAGTTGCAGAAATGCAGAAAAAGAAAATTAACGAAGTGAAAGCAAAGAGAAACAATGAAGCTGTTGCTGAAAAATTGGAATTACTCAAGAAAGCTTGCCAAGGCACTGAAAATGTAATGCCATATATACTAAGTGCAGTTAAAGAATACGCTACCTTAGGTGAAATATGTGGCGTAATGAGAGAAGTGTTTGGAGAATATGAGCAAGCAGTATTGCTTTAGGAGGAGAGAATATGAACAGACCAATAAGAGTATTAGTAGCAAAGCCCGGTCTTGATGGGCATGACAGAGGCGCAAAAGTAATAGCGAGAGCCCTGAGAGACGCAGGTATGGAAGTTATTTATACAGGGTTGAGACAAACTCCTGAACAAATAGTTGCAACGGCAATACAAGAGGACGTTGATGTTATAGGATTAAGTTTATTGTCAGGAGCACACAATTATTTATTCCCAAGAGTTGCAGAACTATTAAAAGAAGAAGGAGTAGATGATGTTCTGTTAATAGGAGGAGGGGTAATCCCCAATGAGGATATACCAGGACTTAAGGAAGCAGGTATATCAGAAATATTCACACCGGGAACTCCTACAACAGAAATGATTGAATATATAAAAAATAATCTAAAAAGATGATGCCCTAACCCTATTTTTGACAGAGTGAGAGACAGACAGGTTAGGACGTAGATTGGTGGTATAAATGTCATATATGAAATTAATTGAAAATATGCTAAAGGGTCAAAAAAGAGCATGTGGTAAACTAATAACTATAGTGGAAAACGAACCTGAGGAAGCAGAAAAAATTTTAAGAGAAATTCACCAATATACGGGAAAGGCCCACATAATCGGTATAACAGGCCCACCCGGTGCCGGCAAAAGCACTCTAACGGACAAAATGGTTAAAGCCTTGATTAAGGAAGGAAATAAAGTTGCTGTAATTGCTATTGATCCTACCAGTCCCTATACAGGAGGTTCTATATTGGGAGACAGGATTCGTATGCAGGACTTAGCGTTAGATCCTAATGTCTTCATAAGAAGTATGGGAACTAGGGGGCACTTAGGAGGTTTATCCAAATATACCAAGAATGCTTTAAAAGTATTGGACGCTGCAGGATATGACTATATAATTATCGAAACGGTAGGGGTAGGGCAATCGGAAGTAGATATAGTAAAGATTGCTGACACCATAATTATGGTGATGGTCCCTGGTTTAGGTGACGATATACAGTCTATAAAGGCAGGTATAATGGAAATAGGAGATATTTTTGCCGTTAATAAAAGCGATTTATTTGGAGCAGACCGGACAGCAACAGAAATAAACATGATGCTTGATTTAAGTATGGATATGGAAAGAAGACCTCCTGTGGTTAAAGTAGTGGCTGCCAAAAATGAAGGTATTGATGATCTTATTAATGAAGTTAGGGAGCATATCAATTACCTTAAAAAAAGCGGCAAATTTGAAGAAAGACGAAAAAACAATTTAAAATTGGAAGTTGTTGAACTTATTGAGGAAGAACTTAGAAAAATTGTTATTTCCCACACAGATAAGGAAAGCAAATTAGATGGAGAAGTAGTTGATATTTTAAATAAAAAGAAAAATGTATATGAAGTAAGAGATGAGTTTCTGGGTAAACTTAACAGAAGCCCCAATTGAAGGAGTAGGAGGAGAAGATGGTTAAAAAGATAGATCATATTGGTATCGCAGTTAAAAATTTAGAGGAAACATTAAATTTCTACGAAAATATATTGGGATTAAAATCAGAAGGAACAGAAGTTGTTGAGGAGCAAAAAGTAAAGGTGGCTTTTTTACCCATTGGGGATACGGAAGTAGAGTTGTTGGAATCAACAGAAGAAGACGGCCCTATAGCAAAATATATTGCCAAAAATGGAGAAGGGGTACAGCATATAGCCTACAGAGTTGATGATATTGAAAAAGCCATTGCTGAAATGAAAGAAAAAGGAATCAGAATGATTGACGAAAAACCCCGTTATGGAGCAGGGGGAGCAAGGATAGCATTCTGCCATCCTAAGAGTACTTTCGGAGTTTTAATAGAGCTTTGTGAAAGAGATTAAACCAAAAGGAGATTCTTCACAGGAAGAATCTCTATATTTTTACAGCAGATTATACAAGCCTAATGTTTTTAGGTGGTTATGTTTTTCTGTTAATACATTTTCCAAACTAATGTCAAGGGCTTCGCACATGGAAGCTAAGTAGAACAAGAGTTCACCCATTTCTTCTATTATTTTATCTCTGCATTTGGGACATAATTCACCTTCAATATGTGTATCCAATTCTTGTTGGTTTTCCTCCAAGGATTTATGAGGTGAAAAAATTTGTTTTGTACCATGTATTTCAATGCATCCGCAATGGGTGGCAGACTTAAAAACAGCTCTGTTAAGCATGGATGTTTGCTCAGCCAACTTTGTTACAATATCTAGTATGCTTTTATTTAATAACTGCAGTTCAGATGTTGTTTTTTGAAACTCACTACATCGGCATGACATGATTTCAACTCCCTTCACATAAATTATACTTAAAGACAAGCTGCAATGTCAAATACTTTATTGTTTTATAATTAGCATAAAAATTTATATATGGAATAAAATATAAAGAGTACATATATGGGGGGATTGTATGAAGAGAATAGTTTCCATAGTTGCTATATTAGTTTTCATCGCTGCAATTTTGTTTTTTTTCAGATACTTCAGAGGAAAGGGTGTACAAAACGTGAGTTTTGATACTATTGATCCTGAAAATATACCTAGACAAATTACTGAAGTGCTGCCTAACTATAGGATGAAAGAAAAAGCTTTAGTATGTAGAATAAACGATGAAATCTTTGTTGTGGTGACAAGGGGAGAGAAAAACACCGCAGGATACGAAGTTGAAATAGATAAAATTACACTGAGTGTTGATGACGGTGAAAGGGTTCTTACAGTTTATGCCCAGTACAAAGATCCTAAGCCGGGAGAAGTAACTGCACAAATTCTCACCTATCCTTTTGCTGTTGTAAAAACCGACTTGGATGAATTGCCTCAGAAGGTAATTTTAGAAAGAGAGTACAAAAACTGAAAGTCTAATTAAAGGACTGTCCCTTTTGAGATTTTACGCAAAATCTTAAACGGGACAGTCCTTTTTTAATTTTGAAATTTTTTTATACTACAGCCCATATATTTTAATAAATGTAAAAAAAAAACATACCAATTTTCTTAAAAATAAAGTAAAATATTATAATAATGGTTGAAATTTTGTCGTATTGTGTTATATTAAGTACTAAGAGGTGGAACCTGTGATTGAGTTTAATAATGTAACAAAAATATATAAGAAAACTTTTACCGCCGTTAGGAATATTAATTTAAAAATAGACAGTGGCGAATTTATTTTTATTGTAGGTAAGAGCGGCGCGGGAAAAAGTACATTAATAAAATTGCTACTTAGAGAAATAAGCCCTACACAAGGCATAATTACATATAATAATCAGGATATTAATAAAATAAGAAAGCGCAGATTAGCGGAATACAGGCGGCATATTGGCTTCATTTTCCAGGACTACAGACTTCTTCCCAAGTTAACTGTATATGAGAATGTTGCTTTTGCTATGGAAATGATATGCTGTCCGGCTAAGATCATTAGGCGTGAAGTACCCCTGGTATTAAGCATGGTTGGATTAGCCGACAAAGCCAAGTACTATCCGGACGAGCTTTCAGGAGGGGAGCAGCAGCGAGTTGCCATTGCCAGGGCAGTTATTAATAAGCCGGAAACTATAATTGCCGACGAACCTACCGGTAATTTGGACTTTGAAACATCCAAGGAAATTATGAAAATTCTGACTGAAATAAACAGGCGAGGAACTACGGTAATAATGGCAACCCATGACAGAGAAATAGTCAGCCAATACCCTAGTAGGGTAATTGAACTTAAAAACGGAATGATTATCAGAGACATCAAGGCAGGGGGAAACGAAGATGAACCCAAAGAGGATTAATTACATATTTAAGCAAGCCTTTAAAAGTATGTGGCGAAATAGAATGATGGGTCTTGCTTCTATCGGATCAGTTACCGCAGTCTTAATAATACTTGGATTTATATTAATATTGGTTTTAAATATTAATAATATTGCATTAGTTGCAAGAGAAACCTTTGACCAAATTGCAGTATACATAATGGACGGAGTGGAAGAAGAACAAATAGAAGAAATGGGAAGGGCCTTCAGACAGATTGACGGAGTTATGGGGGTAGCTTACCAAACAAAGGAATATGCTTTAGAAAAGGTTAAAAGAGACTGGGGGGAAGATGCTTTTCTATTGCAGGATTTAAGAAAAAATCCCCTGCCCAACACTTACATAGTTCAGTTAACGGACGTAAGTAAAGCAAATGAAGTTATAAAGCAGCTAGAGACCTTTGAAGGGGTAGAAAAAGTAAGGTACTATCAGGATGCAGTAAACAGCCTAATAAAGATAGCGGATTTTGTGAAGAAAATTGGGACAGGCATAATTATAATCCTTTTATTAATAAGTATTTTTATAATTTCAAACACAATTAAAATAACCGTTTTGAACAGACAAAGAGAAATTGAACTCATGCAATATATCGGGGCTACCAACGGATTCGTAAGGGGACCCTTTATAGTTGAAGGTATTATGCTGGGACTTATAGGTTCCTTAGTTGCTATTTTAATAATTATGCTGGGATATAACTATATAATCGATTATCTGGCAGGACGGTACCTGGCACTCTTATCAGGGATGTCAGGATACTTGGTAGGAGTTAAAATGGTAATAAACGACCTTATTATAATATTCATGACTATTGGAATGGGCATTGGAATTTTAGGCAGCTTGGTTTCCTTAAAAAAATTCTTAAGTGTTTGAGGTGTGCTATGTTTAAAAAATCTATTGTTTTTACCTTGCTTGCAATAATTATAATAAATCTTTTTCCCGTGGAAGCAGGAGGAAGTATTGCCGATTTACAACATAAACAACAGCAATTGGAGAAACAAATTAAGGAAATTAGAAAGCAGGCACAAATTCTAAAGGAAGAAAAGAAAACTATAGAGCAGGAAATTGATGCCTTAGACAATGAAATAAGGATACTTTCCCTTGAAATAGATAGTTATGAGTTGCAGAAACAGGAATTAAATATGCAAATAGCAGAGTCGGAACAAAAAATTATTGAACTGACTGAAGAAATAGATAAAAACAACGAAGTATTGGAAGAACGCTTAAGAGCAATGTACATGCACGGAACAGCAGGCTACTTAGAAGTAATTCTCAATGCAGAAAATCTTATCGATGCTCTAACTAGAATGGACATGATACAACTAATTGTAAAAAGCGATGTGGAATTGTTAAAAGAGATAGGAGAGCAAAAGACAGAAGTTGAAGAATTAAAGTTGTCTCAGGAAATTAAAAGACATGAATTAACGGCCATAATTAACGAATTAAATTCGAAACAGAATGAAATATTGGCAGCCTCCCGCTCCAAGGAAAATTATATGAGAAGTTTGCAAAGCAATATAGAAGAAATGCAAAGACAGGAAGCTGCCATGGAAGAACAGTCCAAGCAAATTGAAAGAGACATTCTTGCAGCCCAGCGGGCTGTCGAATATGCAGGAGGTAAATTGCTATGGCCTGTTCCTGGCCACTACAGAATTACATCTCATTTTGGCGGAAGGTCAGACCCTATAACTGGAGTTTGGTCAAATCACGGAGGAACGGATATAGCAGCACCTTATGGAACGCCCATCGTATCATCTAATGATGGAGTTGTAATATTTGCAGGATGGCACTATTCTTACGGATACTACATAATTGTTGACCACGGTGGAGGAATTTCAACCTTGTACGCTCACTGTTCAAAACTGTTGGCAAGTAAAGGACAAGCAGTTTCAAAAGGAGAAACTATAGCCCTTGTAGGATCCACTGGCTATTCAACAGGAAACCACCTCCACTACGAAGTCAGGGTTAACGGTGTAAGACAACAACCAATGGATTATTTAAAATAATAAATTTGGGACACTCCTAAGGAGTGTCCCTATATTTGTATTAAACTGTGGGATAGGAGGGATTTAAATTAAATCTTTTCTTCTCATCTTTTAACAACTCATCTAATTCCTTAGCATTCATAGTTTCATTTTTTAGCAGAAATTGAGCAACCTTATCCACAGCTTCTTCATTATCCCGAATTAACATTAAGGCTCTTTCGTAGGCTTCTTTAGCCATTTCTGCAGCTTCATCCTTAATATTATCCAAGTAATATTTTATTAATCTTTCATCTATACAAGTGTTTTGTGTGTTCTTACCCATGCCGTAACTGCATATTATTTCATAAATAATATTGGTAGACTCTTTTATGTCGTTGGAAGCACCTGTTGATATTTCTCCTATGAATATTTCTTCCGCGGCTCTACCGGCCAAGAGAACCGTTACCTTATCAAAAAGCTCATTTTTAGTATAGAGGAATTTATCTTCCGTGGGAAATTTCAAAACATATCCTAATGCTTTGTCTCGAGGTACGATGGAAATTTTCTGGACTTTATCTATGTCAAGGATTTTTGCTGCCACTGCATGGCCTGCTTCGTGATAGGCAACAATTCTCTTCTCTTTTTCAGATATGGTTGAGTGTTTTATTTCCAAGCCAGCAGCAATTTTTTCTATGGCATATTCGAAATCTTCTATGGTAATTTTCTTTGATTTATCCTTGATAGCTTTAAGAGCTGCTTCATTTGCTATGTTGGCAAGCTGAGCTCCTGAAAAACCATGGGTTTTAACGGCAATATCCTTAAGCTGAACCTTTTTATCTAGGGGCTTATTCTTAGTGTGGACTTCCAAGATTTTCAGTCTTGAATGGTAATTTGGATTACCTACATATATTTTTCTGTCAAATCTTCCCGGACGAAGTAGTGCTTCATCTAAAAGGTCAATCCTGTTGGTAGCGGCAATCACAATTACGTTACTGGTATTGTTAAATCCGTCTAATTCAATTAAAAGCTGGTTAAGGGTTTGATCCTTTTCGTTATTGCTTTCAGAACTTCTTTTTGCACCTAAGGCATCAATTTCGTCAATAAAGACTATGCTGGGAGCTTCTTTTCTCGCCCTTTCAAACATAGTTCTTACCCTTTTGGCACCTACACCTACGTATTTTTCCACAAACTCAGAGCCGCTGGAATAAATAAAGGTAGCTTTTGCTTCTCCTGCTATAGCTTTTGCAATAAGTGTTTTCCCTGTTCCAGGTGGTCCATGAAGCAATATGCCTTTCGGCACTTTTGCTCCCATTGCCTTGTATACATCCTCATTGTTTAAAAAATCAATTATATCTGTTAAGTCTTCTTTTATTTCCTCTAAGCCTGCTACATCGTCAAAACCTATCTGTATCTTTGGTTCCTCGGTTTTTTGTTTTTCGAAATATGACATGGAGGATACTGTTTCATTCGATTCTTCTAAGTTCATGTGTTTTTTCCTTTTTGTATAAATTAACATTGATCTAAAAGCAAATAGTGTATATAATATAAAAGGTGTCATATATATAAGTAATAACTTGTAGTTTTGAGGAATTGTAACAAATAAAAAAATATATATAATCAAGAAAATTATTATTGGAAAAAATTTAATTTTCATTGTACCTCCTTGAAGCTAATGTTTGAGCTATATGATAGATTTATCTTTACCATTAGATAAAAAGTTATGACATAATTATAAAAATAATTGTTGACATTTATTGTAATGTTGTTTATACTGTTGTAGTGTCCAAGTAGAAGTAACCGCTTCTCACCTTACGACGTTGTAGTAACTGTTAGTAGGGTTATAAATACAATAATTTTGTGTTGTGAAGATAGCGGTGAGTCGGCTGTCTTTATTTTTTTATATAATAAATAGGTGGTCTTATAATTACCTGTGTTGGAGGTGTAAATTATTAAAGAACTTCAAATCAACGATGAAATTCGTGAAAAAGAAGTAAGAGTTATAGACTCTGATGGAAGCCAGCTTGGTATAATGAATACCAAAGATGCTTTAAAAATTGCTGAAAGTAAAAAACTTGACTTAGTGAATGTATCACCAAATGCAAATCCCCCGGTTTGCAGAATAATGAACTACGGAAAGTACAAATATGCTCAGGCAAAGAAGGAAAAAGAATCTAAGAAGAAACAAAAAGTAATAAGTGTGAAAGAAATCCGAATGACACCCAATATTGAAGAACATGATCTTGGTGTTAAGGCCAGGAATGCATTAAAGTTTCTGCAAGACGGGGACAGGGTTAAAGTTGTTGTGCGTTTCAGGGGGAGAGAATTAGGACATATGGATGTCGGCAAGGAAGTATTGATGCAGTTTGCGGAATTGACTTCTGAATATGCTGAAATTGATAAGCAACCAAGAGTTGAAGGCAGAAATATGGTTATGTTTTTGACGCCTAAAAAATAACATAAGGAGGAACTGTTATGCCAAAATTAAAAACTAATAGATCAGCTGCAAAGAGATTTTCTAAGACTGGTAGCGGCCGTATTAAAAGATCAAAATCAGGTAAAAACCACTTTACAGGAAAGAAACCTGCTAAATCAATAAGAAATTTAAGGAAACGTACATTAATATCTAAAGCTGATGAAAAAAGAATAGGCAAATTAATTCCATATTAATAAAGAATAGGAGGAACTATCGATGGCAAGAGTAAAAGGAGCTGTAAATGCTAAGAAAAACCACAGAAAAGTATTGAAACTTGCTAAAGGATATTACGGAGCAAAGAGTAAATTATATAGAACAGCAAATCAAGCAGTTATGAAGTCACTTTCTTATGCCTATGTGGGAAGAAAGTTAAGAAAAAGAGAATTTAGACGTTTATGGATTGCAAGAATCAATGCAGCAGCAAGACAAAATGGTTTGTCTTACAGCAAGTTTATAAATCTGTTGAAAGTTAACAACATAGAAATAAACAGAAAGATGCTTGCAGAAATGGCAATTCATGATCCAGAAGGATTTGCTAAATTAGTTGAACAAGTAAAGGTGTCCTAATCTAATTACAAAAGACTGTGTTACAGTCTTTTTTCATACCTGGAGTATGTTATGGATATTATTAAAAGCAAGGATAACAGTAAAATTAAATATATTAGAAACCTTAAGGGAAAGAAATTTCGTGACCAGGAAAATGCCTTTTTGGTTGAAGGTATAAAATTTGTAAAGGAAGCCATTGCAGAAAAGTCAAAAATTAAATTCCTTTTAATAAGTGAAAAAGTAATTAATAAGAATGTAGTTAAGGAACTATTGACCGGGGATATAACATACTTTGTATCTGCTGAATCGGTATTTAATAGTGTTTCTGATACAGTGACCTCCCAGGGGATAATAGCAGTGGTAAACAAAACTACCCACAAGATAGAAGAAGTATTAAACACTTACAACTTTATAGTCTTTTGTGACCGTATTCAGGATCCTGGGAATTTAGGAACCGTTATAAGAACGGCAGAAGCCCTCGGTCCTGCAGCCCTAGTATTAAATAAGGGATGTGTAGATATATACAGTCCAAAGGTTGTCCGTGCCTCAGCTGGAGCAATTTTCAGGGTCCCTTTTATTTATGGTGAGGAAGATTTCATAGACTTCTTGAAGGAACAGGGATTTTACATAGTATCTACAGTGGTTGATTCTGAATTATCTTTTGAGGACATGGAAAAACAAGAAAAAATATGCTTAATTATAGGAAATGAAGGACAGGGTGTTTCCCGGGGAATTACCAGTAAGTCCCACATGGAAATAACAATAAAAATGACCGGAAGGGCAGAGTCTCTTAACGCCTCCGTTGCTGCAGGTATAAGTATTTATGAAATAAGAAAAAAACTATTGTAAAAAAAAATACTATATAGTATACTTTAGCGATAAGGAGACCTCCTGCTAAGCTGCAGGTAATGGTCCCAATGTAAATTTAATATTAGGCAATGATGAAGACAAGTAGGTATATAAATGTTTGTACAGAGAAAACTACCTGGGCTGAAAGTAGTTTAAACACATATACTGAAATTCCCTTCGGAGCTTGCAAAATGAACCCCTAGTAGTTTTGCACGGTAAACCGTTATTGAAATAAGGCTTTTACATCCTGCTGTAAAAGTGAAAAAGAGTGGTACCGCGGACTTCGCCTCTTGTGAGAAGTTGCGGTACCTATTTTAAAATTTGGAATTATTATAGAATATATAGAAAATGAAAGGAGTATGTATGAAGGAACAACTTTTAAAATTAAAAACGGAAGCATTGAACCAACTAAAAGAATGCAATAATAATGCAGACATAGAAAAAGTGCGTATCCATTTCTTGGGAAAAAAAGGTCAGCTTACTGCTATCTTAAGATCCATGGGTTCCCTGTCTCCAGAAGAACGACCGGAAATAGGCAAAATAGCTAATGAAGTACGAACAACTATAGAAGAAGAAATCCAGTCTATGAAGGAAGAAGTTCATAGAAAGGAATCTGTGGAAAGAATAAAATCTGAAACATTGGATATAACCATGCCTGGTAGAATTCCTGAAATAGGAAGAAGACACCCCTTGATGAAAGTAAAGGAAGAATTGGAAAGTGTATTTATGAGAATGGGGTATGATGTTATAAGTGGTCCTGAAATTGAAACAGTGCAAAATAATTTCGACGATTTAAATACACCCTATGACCATCCTTCCAGAGACTGGTCTGATACTTTTTATATTTCAGATGATTTAGTTCTTCGTACTCATACATCCCCAGTTGAAATAAGAGTTATGAAGGAAGCCGTTAAAGCAGGAAAACTTCCTATACGAATGGTATCTACAGGAAGAACATTCCGTTTCGATGACGTGGATGATACTCATTCTCCTATGTTCCATCAGATGGAATGTTTAGTAGTTGATAAGGGTGTTACTATGGCAAACCTTAAGGATTCCATAGACCAGTTTGTAAAAGAATTATTCGGCACCAGTGTGAAGACAAGGTTTAGACCTCACAACTTCCCTTTTACGGAGCCCAGTGCTGAGGTAGATGTATCATGCCACATATGTATGGGAAAGGGATGTCCTGCATGTAACGGAACAGGCTGGAGTATGGAGTTGTTAGGTTGCGGTATGACTCACCCTAATGTACTTAGAAACTGCGGCATCGACCCGGAAATTTATTCAGGCTATGCCTTCGGTATGGGAATTGACAGAGTAGCCATGGTTAAGTATGGAATTCCCAACATCAGGTTGCTATTTGAAAATGATGTAAGATTCTTAAAACAGTTTTAGGAGGTTTGTATGTTAGTACCTATTAAATGGATGAAAGAATACGTAGATATTAATGTAGATGATAAAACACTGGCAGATCAGTTAACCCTTACCGGTTCCCATGTGGATGCAGTAATAGATTATAACAAGGAAGTTAAAAATGTTGTAACGGGAAAAATATTGGAAATCAAAAAGCATCCCAATGCAGATAAGCTATCAGTTACTAAAGTTGATATAAATGAAGGGGAACCTTTACAAATAATTACGGGAGCCACTAATATTAAAAAAGGAGATATAGTCCCCTTAGCATTGGAAGGTGCAGAGCTTCCTATTGGCTTAAAAATTAAAAAGACTAACTTCAGAGGTTTGGCTTCCTATGGTATGATGGTTTCCTATGAGGAATTAGGATTTGAAGACAAGGTTATTCCTAAGGAAGCTAAGGATGGAATAATTATATTGCCTAAAGACACTCCCTTAGGTAGAGATATAAAGGAAGTATTAGATCTTACGGGAAGTGCCTTGGAAGTGGAGGTTACCTTCAATAGACCAGACTGCCTCAATATTGTAGGAATGGCAAGAGAAACAGCTGCTACTTTGGGAACTAAATTCAAATTTCCCGAAATAAAAATTACAAATGAAGAAGGAGATATTAGGGATTATTTAAACGGAGTGGAAATTGAAGATGAAGATTTATGCTCCAGGTTTTATGCAAGAGTAATAAAAGATATTAAAATAGGTCCCTCTCCTCTGTGGATGCAGCGAACCTTGATGGATGCAGGCATGAGACCAATTAATAATATAGTGGACGTTACCAACTATGTTATGTTGGAACTGGGTCAGCCTCTTCATGCCTATGATTTGGAAAAATTAGAAGGAAGAAAATTAATCGCCAGAAGAGCTAAGAAAGGCGAGAAAATAACTACCATCGATGAAGTGGAAAGAACCTTGGATGAGGATATGCTGGTAATAGCAGATGCTGTTAATCCTGCTTGTATTGCTGGAGTAATGGGAGGATATGACTCCGAAATAAGCGAGAATACAAAAATAATGGTTTTGGAAACAGCAAACTTTAATCCAAAATCCGTAAGAGAAACATCCAAGAAATTAGGACTTCGTTCAGAAGCTTCTGCAAGAAACGAAAAGCCCATGGGATATGTAATGTGTGAAATAGCCAGCAACAGAGCTTGTCAATTAATTGAAATGATAGGAGCAGGTACTGTTGTGGGAGGCTATCTGGAAGCAGGAAAAAGTCAATACGAGCCTCCAGTAGTTACTATGAGGCCACATCGGGCTAATGCCCTTTTAGGTGCTGAAATTCCTGTGGCTCACATGCTTAACTCCTTGAATTCTTTAGAAATAGAATCTGTATATGATGGAGAAAAAATAACCAGCAGAATTCCATACTTCAGGACAGATATTGAACAGGAAGCTGATTTAATTGAAGAAGTAGGCAGACTTTACGGATTTGAAAACATTGAATCAAAGCCTCTTCGAGGAAGTACCAGGGTAGGAAGAAAGTCTGAATTACGTATGTTAGAAGATGAAATGAAATCAATTCTTTGCGGAATGGGCTTGTATGAAATAACCACCTATTCATTCATTAGCCCCAAGGCATATGACAGTATTTGTATTCCTCAGGACAGTCCTTTAAGAAATTACGTTAAGATACTTAATCCCTTAGGCGAAGATTTCAGCTCCATGAGAACAACTTTAATACCTAATATGATGGAAGTAGTTCAAAGAAATTCAAACCGTGGAGTAGAAGAGGCAAAATTATATGAAGTAGGCAGCATCTTTATTCCTAAGGATCAGCCTGTCAGGGAAGAACCGATTGAAAAATTGAAGCTTTGCATAGGAATGTACGGAAATTATGATTTCTTTGATTTAAAAGGAATAATTGAAGGTATGCTCTTTAGGTTCGGAATAAAATCAGTAATAAAACCATTGACTGAAAATCCAACCTTCCATCCTGGAAGAACTGCTGCCCTTTATGTAAATGAAGAACTTATAGGCATCTATGGAGAAGCATCACCTCAGGTTAGTGATAATTACGATTTGGACCACAGAGTATACTTAGCTGAGTTAGATGTGGAAAAAATACTTAAATATAAGAATACTGAATGGAAATATGAGCCTCTTCCCAAGTATCCATCCATGGTAAGGGATATTGCAGTTGTAGTGAAGGATGAAGTTCTTGCAGGTGAAATGGAAGAAGCTATTAAGGCAGTAAATCCCTACTTAATAGAAAGTGTGAAATTGTTTGACGTATACAAGGGGGAACATATAGAAAAAGGGTATAAGAGTACTGCTTTCTCTGTTACTTATAGAAATAAGGAGCGTACTTTGAAGGAAAAAGAAGTTGAGAAAATTCACGAAAAAGTCCTTCAAGTATTGGAAAAGAAATTTGGTGCCAAGTTGAGACAGGAGTAAGTATGAATCCAGTTGCTTTTACTATATTCGGTATAGATATAATGTGGTATGGAGTATTAATATCCATAGGAGTATTAATAGGGGTTCTTTTAGCTTTAAAGGAAGCTAAAAGAACCGGCTTCAAGGAAGATAATCTGTTAGATTTCCTGCTTTATGCAATACCCATTGCAATTGTGGGAGCCAGAGCCCACTATGTTATTTTTTCCTGGGACTACTACAGTCAGAATTATTCTCAGATAATCAACATAAGAAGTGGTGGTCTTGCTATTCACGGTGCCGTTATAGCAGGTATAATAACGGGAATAGTTTTTTGTAAAATTAGAAAAATCAATGCCTTAGAACTGTTTGACTTAATTATACCCAGCCTTATTTTAGGGCAGGCAATAGGAAGGTGGGGAAATTTTATAAATCAGGAAGCTTACGGAGGACCTACGGATCTTCCCTGGGGTATAATGATAAACGGACAAAAGGTCCATCCCACATTCTTTTATGAATCTTTTATAAACTTCTGCATATTTATTTTTCTTATGTGGTTTAGAAAAAACAAAAAAACCACCCACGGTCAAGTCCTTGCCCTATACCTTATCCTCTATTCCACCGGAAGATTCTTTATTGAAGGTTTGCGAACGGACAGCCTGATGTTTATGGGATTAAGGGTGGCACAGCTAATAAGTATAGGATCCATAATTGTGGGAGCAGCACTCCTTATGTATATAAAAAAGAATAAAAGAATTCGATAGCTAACCCTCGCGAAAGCGAGGTTTTTTTATGCCTTTTTCTGAAAACCAAAAAAAATTAAAAATATAAAAATAATAGTGGCATATTGTACCCACATTGTGGTATAATATGCCCAGAAGGTGGTAGAAAGTGTTTACTGGTGAGTACATACATACTTTTGATGAAAAAGGAAGGGTAATAATACCTTCAAAATTCAGAAATGAATTAGGTGAAACATTCTATATAGGAAAAGGCTTGGATAAATGCTTGTTCATTTATCCTATTGAAACGTGGACAGAATTCGTTGGTAAACTAAGAAATCTGTCTACTTTTAATAAGGAAGAAAGATTTTTCTTAAGAAGATTTGTTTCAGGATTTTCTGAATGCTCCTTTGACAAACAGGGAAGAATACTTATACCACCATCGCTAAGAAGCTTTAGCGAGTTAAATACAGAAGCAGTTATTATAGGGGTTATAGACAGAATTGAAATTTGGAACAAAGAAAGTTGGGATAAATACTCCAACAGTGACGAATTTGATTTTGACAGCATTGCAGAAAAAATGTCGGAATTGGGGATAGGTTTATAAGGAGGAGTCATGACCTACATACACAAACCGGTTTTATTAAAGGAATCTATTGAAGGATTAAAAATTAAGGAAGACGGTATTTATGTGGACTGTACTTTAGGCGGGGGAGGCCATACGGAGGAAATACTAAAAAAGGCAACTAAAGGTCAGGTTATCGGCATTGACCAGGATGAATATGCCATTGAAAGAGCTAGTAAGAGATTAAATAACTATGGTAATTTTATAGCAGTTAAAAATAATTTTAGGAATATTGAAGAAGTTTTGAACCATCTTAACATAGATAAAATTGATGGAATAATATTTGATTTAGGAGTTTCCTCATTTCAGCTTGATATTCCCGAAAGGGGATTTTCTTATAATTACGACATGCCCTTAGACATGAGGATGGATAAGAGCCAGGCAACCACCGCAAGACATATAGTAAACGGATATGAAGAAAATGAGTTGACTCGTATTCTTTGGGAATATGGAGAAGAAAAGTGGGCTGCAAGAATTGCTAAATTTATTGTACAGGAAAGAGAACAGGAATTCATAGAAACTACGGGGCAGCTGGTAAGTATTATTAAAAAAGCAATTCCAAAACAAGCAAGACAAGAAGGTTCCCATCCTGCCAAGAAAACTTTTCAAGCAATAAGAATAGAAGTTAACAAAGAGTTAGAAATATTGGAGAATGCAGTTAAATCAGCTGTAAAAAAACTTAATAAGGGAGGAAGAATTTGTGTTATTACATTCCATTCCCTTGAAGACAGAATAATTAAAAATACTTTTAATGAACTTAATAAGGACTGTATTTGTCCTCCTGAATTTCCTAAATGTATGTGTGACCACAAAAGAACACTTAAAATAATTACGCGAAAGCCAATAATTCCATCAGAAGAAGAATTAAAAGAAAACAGAAGAGCGCACAGCGCAAAATTACGAATAGGGGAGAGGTTATAATGTCAGCTTTAAGAAAAGAAGCTATAGAAATTTATTATGACCAGGAAAAATATTTTCAAGAAAAGGAATATTCTCCAAAAAAGCGAATAAAAAAGAAAAAGAAAAATAACTATTTTATAGAGAGTTTTAAAAATACAGCTATGATTGGCATAACTTTTTTGTTAGGAATTATAATAGTATATAATTATGCCGTAATAACTGATAAACAAATGGAACTGAACAATTTAAACATGGAAATAGCGAATTTAAATGATGAAATTGACAGATACAATATCGCTTTGGAGAGTATAAAAAACACTAACAGCATCGAAGAAATGGCAAAAACTTACTTGGGAATGAATTACCCTACCAGAAAGCAAACTGTATTCTTGGACTTTACCTATAGTCCTGAAATAACTGAAGATGAAAGTAGTATAGTAGCCAAGGATGAAAACATACTAATAGGATTAATTGATAAGGTAGTAAGTTTCATTCGATAGGGGGCTGCCATGAAAAAGCGCGAAAAAATTACTACTAATTTGCAAAATAAAAGAAGGATGTTATTTTTTTTAGCATGCTTTTTTTTAGTTACCATTGCATTAGTAGTAAGATTAGGTTATATTCAGTTAATTAAAGGTGAAGAGTACAGAAAACAGGCAATGGAGAACTGGTCAAGAGATATTACAATAAATGCAAAACGGGGAACCATTTATGATGCCAAAGGCAAAAAGTTGGCAGTAAGTGTAAATTCTTATACTGTTACCTGTTTTCCTGCAGATGTGAAAAAAAGTGTGGAGTCACCAGTTGATACCCTTGATGAAGAAGAAGGGGGATTTATAGAACTACTATTGAAAAAACTAAACAAAACCATGTTTACGGAAGAAACTGCTGCAGAATCAATTCCAGTCAACACTAAGACGCCGGAAGAAATTGCCCAGATATTGTCGGAAATCTTAGAGATGGACTATGAGGAAGTATTAGAAAAAATTACTGCAAATTACAACTATGTAATAGTAAAGAAATGGATTACAGAGGAACAGGCTCAGAAGATAAGAGAACAGGAATTAAGCGGTATAAATATAATAGAGGATAATAAAAGGGTGTACCCCTACGGTAACTTTGCTCCTTATGTACTAGGTTTTACAAACATTGACCAGGATGGCCTGTATGGAGTAGAAGCTACCTTTAATGAATATTTGACAGGAGTACCGGGAAGAACGGTAGTGAACACAGATGCCTACGGAAGAGAACTTCCTTTTGGCTACAATGAATATTATGAATCTAAAGACGGATTAGGAGTAGTACTTACAATAGATGAAGTGATACAGCACTATGCTGAATCAGCAGCACAAAAAGTATTAACGGATTTTAATGCCAAGAGGGCAACTATTTTAGTTATGGATCCAAGCACGGGAGATGTGCTGGCCATGGCTTCAAAGCCTGATTACGATCCTAACAATCCCAGAGTTCCCATAGATGAAAATTTAAAAGCAGAATGGGAAAACTTGTCTAATGAAGAACTTCAGAAGGCTTGGTTCGACATGTGGAGAAACCCAACAGTTAATGATGTTTATGAACCAGGTTCCACCTTTAAGCTTATTACAGTTGCATCAGCTCTTGAGGAAAATGCTGCTTCTCTCTCCTCTAAATATTATTGTGACGGATTTGTAAGGCAAATTCCCAACGAAAATATAAAATGCTGGAGGTATTACAGACCTCACGGAGATCAAACCCTATCGGAAGCGTTACAAAATTCCTGTAATGATGCCCTAGCTCAAATAGGTTTAGATGTAGGTAAGGATTTATTCTATAAATATTTAAGATCCTTCGGTTTCGAAGAGCAATCCGGCATTAAGCTTAATGGAGAAGCCTTAGGTATTGTAAAAAAACCTGAAAATATGAAAGATGTTGACTTAGTTACCCAGGCTTTTGGTCAGGGAGTTGCAATAACTCCAATCCAGTTAACCACAGCCGTATCAGCAATTGCCAACGGCGGAAATTTAATGGAGCCAAGGATTGTTAAACAGCTTATAGACGAAGAAGGAAATATAATCAAAAATTTCGATACAAAAGTAAGAAGAAGAGTAATTTCTGAGGAAACATCCAAAATTATGCTTCAGTTAATGAAAGAATCCGCAGAAGCGGGAACCAAGCAAGCTTACAGGCCGGGTTACAGAATAGGGGGAAAGTCGGGAACGGCACAAAAAGTAATAGATGGCAGATATGTGGATGGTAAATTTATTTCTTCCTTTATAGGAGTGGCTCCTGTAGATAATCCAAAAGCCGTTGTCTTAGTTATGGTAGATGAACCGGACAGTAGTATCGGTTATTATGGAAGTATAGTTGCAGGACCTGTGGCAGCAGACTTATTAGAAAATATTTTGAAATACTATGATGTTGAACCTGTCTATACTGAAGAAGAACTAAGTCATGTAGAACAACAAGTGGTAGAAGTTCCAAATCTTTTGGGATTAACCATTGCTGAAGCAACAGACTTGCTCATTAAAGCTGGCTTGGAAAGCAATATTACTATGGAAGTAGATGCTGAAAAAATCGTAAAAGCACAATTCCCCAAGGCTGGAGAACAAGTTGTGAAAAAATCAATGGTAACCCTGATTTTGAATTAAATGACCTCCCATTTTTCCGACCATAGGGAGAGTAAAATGACCATTAGATTACCATTATATATTATTGTAATTGAATTTTAATTATGATAAAATTGCACATACTATCATACTATTAATGAGGAGTATTTATGAATATAAATAATTTGCTGAGGGAAATAGAATATATAAGATATGTGGGCGAAGAAAATGTTGAAATAGAAGGCATTACAAATGATTCCAGAAAAATCGGTAAAAATGATGTATTTGTGGCAATAAAAGGTTTCACTGATGATGGACATAAATATATAGAAAGCGCCATAAAAGGTGGAGCTTCTGCCATTATTTGCGAAAATATTCCAGAGAACTTACAAGGTAAAAGCAATTTTATCATTGTAGATTCCCCCAGGGAAAAAATGGCGACAGCAGCAAATATTATCTACGAACGACCCTCTAAAACCATGAGAATTGCCGGAGTTACAGGAACAAACGGCAAGACCAGCACTACATATTTATTAAAGGGTATTTATGATTATTTAGGAATAAAATCAGGCATAATAGGAACCATGGGTGTTCTTATTGATAGCAAAAAATATAAAATCGACAATACAACACCAGAAGCAGCTGATATACAGCGTTATTTAAAAATGATGAAAGATAAAGATATTTCTCATTGTTGTTTGGAAGTTTCTTCTCATGCTCTTGAACTTAACAGAGTTACAGA
Organism: Tissierellia bacterium; assembly: GCA_012843025.1. Classification (GTDB taxonomy): domain Bacteria; phylum Bacillota; class Clostridia; order Tissierellales; family Sedimentibacteraceae; genus Sedimentibacter. The sequence continues at coordinate 22,335 of DURT01000047.1, forward strand.
TGTTGAAATAGATGTGGGGATTTTCACCAATGTTACCAGGGATCATTTAGATTTTCATAAAACTATGGAAAATTATTACCAGGCAAAGAAAAAACTCTTCCACCTTACTAAAGTCAACAATATTATTAATGTGGATGATCCTTACGGGGAAAGGTTGTACCATGAACTCAAAGAGGAAGGTATAAATGCCATATCCATAGGTGTGAAAAATGAGGCTGATATAAAAGCTTCAAATTTGAAGACAACAATGAAGGGAACATCCTTTGATTTAAATATTTTCGGCATGGAAAAGAAAGCCCACGTAAATACTCCGGGAACCTTCAGCGTTCTTAATTCTTTGGGAGCATTTGGAGCAGCCTATGCCTTAGGTCATAATGTTGATGAAATTATTGCTGCCTTGAGAGAAATAAAAGGCGTTACAGGAAGATTTGAAATTTTACCTAACAAGCTAGGTTGCACCATTATACTTGATTTTGCTCATACTCCCGACGGACTTGAGAAAGTAATGGAAACTATCAATGAATTTGCTGAAGGACGAAAAATTGTAATGTTTGGTGCCGGTGGGGAACGAGATTTATCCAGACGTGCTCCAATGGGTGAAGTGGCAGGAAAATATTGTGATTTAAGTATTCTTACATCCGATAACCCAAGGTTTGAAGATCCTTACGAAATATGTAAGGAAATAGCCACGGGAGTTGAAAAATATAACGGCAAGTATAAAATCATAGTTGAGCGGGAAGAAGCTATTTACTATGCTATTGATAATTGTCAGAAAAATGATGTAATTTTGTTGGCGGGAAAATCCACTGAGCCCTATCAGGATATGGGAATAGAAAAAGTACCCTATGATGAAACTATGATAGCCAAGAGAGCAATAAGAGACGTGGAGAAAAAACGGGGGCTAAGGAGTTAATATGGTAGGCAATGGACAAATTATAAGAGTAATAATAGTATCCTTTTTAATATCACTTTTTCTGGGACCTGTTGTAATCCCTCTTTTAAAGAGGCTTAAAGTAGGACAAAGTATCCGGGAGGAGGGGCCTAAGTCTCATTACCGCAAGTCGGGTACCCCTACCATGGGTGGCGTAATAATAATACTTGGAATATTAATTTCTGTTATAACCAGCAGGTACTTTACAAGAGAAGTATGGGCAGTAATTTTTTTCATGATGGCATTTGGAGCAATTGGATTTATAGATGATTATATAAAAGTAGTTTTGAGACGAAACTTAGGACTTCGTGCCTATCAAAAAATTATTGGTCAGCTGATTTTTTCCATACTTTTAGCTTGGTATGGTTCAAAGTACAGTGTTATGGGCACTACACTTGTTATTCCCTTCTTTAATGCATATATTGATTTAGGAGTACTCTACATACCTTTTGTTACATTTGTAATCATAGGTTTGGTAAATGCAGTAAACTTAACTGATGGATTAGACGGCTTAAATACAGGAGTAACACTTATTGTTATGGCGGCTTTCAGTTTAATTGCCAACAGCTTAAAAGAAACCCATCCCATATACGAAGGTATTGCACTGGTAAGTGCTGCAGTGAGTGGTTCCTGTTTAGGTTTCCTGAAACACAATGCAAATCCAGCCAAAGTATTTATGGGAGATACCGGTTCTTTAGCCTTAGGCGGGGCTGTATCTGCTGTGGCGGTAATAACTAATACAGTGCTGTTAATTCCCATAATAGGCGGTATATACTTTGCTGAAGCATTGTCTGTAATAATCCAGGTACTCCATTATAAGAGAACGAAAAGAAGAGTATTTAAAATGGCACCCATCCACCACCATTTTGAAATGTGCGGTTGGAAAGAAACTAAGGTTGTGGGTGTGTTTTGGGTTGTAACTTTAATATTAGCTTTTATAGGAATTTATTCAATATAAGAACATAAAATTATAGTGGGCTTTAAGAAAGAAGGTAAAAATGAAGGTATTAGTTGTTGGTTTGGGAGTTTCAGGCATTGCATGTATAAAGGGATTAAACAAATTGGGGGCGAAGATCTATGCCTATGATGAAAGCAGCAGGGAAAAGCTTCAAGACCGAATAGTAGAATTAAAAGGTATTAATGTGGAATATTTCTTCGGAGAAGATGAAATAGACAATATTAATCTGGGAGAATTGGACTACGCTATAAAAAGTCCTGGCATTAAGTACGAAGTTCCCATAATTCAAAAGCTTATAAAAAATAATATTGAGGTAATAAGCGATGTGGAAGCTGCTTACAGGGTAACTAAAGCACAAATAGTCTCTGTAACAGGTACAAATGGGAAAACAACTACAACCAGCTTAATCGGGGAAATAATAAAAGAAAGCGGAAGAAACTGCAAAGTAACAGGCAATATAGGATATGGAATGTTTGAAGATGCAGTTAATTCAGAGGAAGAAGATATTTTGGTGGCGGAAGTCAGCAGTTTTCAGTTGGCAGGAACCCATAGATACAAACCTCATATAAGCGTTATAACCAATATAACTTCAGACCACTTGGATTTTCATCATACTTTGGAAAATTACATGGAAGCTAAATTAAAAAATCTAGTAAACTTAGATGAAAATGATTATGCAGTATTGAATTATGAAGATGAAATAATAAAAAAATTTTCCGATAATATTAAGGGAAGGAAAATTTTCTTCAGTTCAGAGAGAATTTTGGATGAAGGAATTTTTGTTGAAAACAATCAACTAATTTATAAGAGTTCTCTGAGGAAAGAGGTTATTATTAATGTAAATGATATTTTCATACCTGGAAAACACAATTTGGAAAATGCTATGGCTGCTGCTGGTGCTGCCTTGGCCTTGGGAATAGAAGGAAGAGTAATCAGCAAGGTATTAAAGGAATTTAAAGGTGTGGAACATCGTTTGGAATATGTAGGGGAATTCAACAAAGTAAAATTTTACAATGATTCCAAAGGAACTAATCCCGATTCTTCCATAAAGGCAATTGAGGGAATAGATAAACCTATTATTTTAATTGCAGGAGGATACGATAAGCAAGCCTCCTTCGATGATTTTATAAAATCCTTTAATAATAAAGTAAAAGCCTTGATACTCCTTGGGCAGACTGCCGAGAAAATAGAAGGATGTGCCAGAAAATATAAATTTAATAATATTTATAAAGTAAATACCATGGATGAGGCTGTGAAAAAAAGTTTTGAATTAGCTGTAGAGGGAGATAATGTCCTTCTGTCGCCGGCCTGTGCCAGCTGGGGAATGTACCCTAATTATGAAGTCAGAGGCAGAGATTTTAAAGAAAGGGTAAATTATTATGGAGGAAACAGTACGAAAAACTAAGACTAGGACTGTAGACTGGGTATTGGTTTTTTTGATAGTTTTATTGGTGTTATTTGGATTCTTAATGGTTTACAGCTCCAGTTATCCCGACGGTTATTATAAATACGGCGGAGATTCTTTCTTCTTTCTTAGAAAGCAAGTCTTTGCTGCAGGTATTGGCCTTGTAGGAATGATATTTTTTGCTAATTTACCCTACATATTATACAAAAAATTAAATAAAATAATACTTATTACATGTACAGCTTTAGCCATGCTGACCATAGTTATTGGAATAGCCTCCAACGGAGCTCAGAGATGGATTGTTATAGGAGGTATTTCACTCCAGCCTTCAGAAATAATAAAAATTGGCGCTGTCCTGTACATGGCTGATTATTTCAGCAGAAACAGAAGCAACTTATCCTCCTTTATGAAGGGATTTTTACCTTCATTATTCTACATAGGATTTTTTTGCGGTTTAATAGCAATGCAGGACGACTTAAGCACGGCAATAATATTAGGGGGTACCCTGATGGTTATGTTTTTTTGTGCCGGAGCAAGAATTGGTCATTTAATATTGCTATTAATAGCAGCAGCTGCAGGAGTAGTAGTCTTAGTTGCAATGTATCCCTATCGTATTACAAGAATAATAGTATTTTTTGACCCTTTTAAATATCCCTTGGACGAAGGATATCAAATAATTAATTCCTTGTATGCTCTTGGAACAGGAGGACTGTTTGGAATGGGAATTGGAAAGAGCAGGCAAAAATTTTTCCATCTTCCTGAAGCATACAATGATTTTATTTTTTCAATAATAGGAGAAGAACTTGGATTTATAGGTTGTGTATTTTTAATGTTGGCCTTTGTGGTATTTGCCTGGAGGGGCCTGAGAATTTCCATGAATATGGAAGATTTCTACGGAAGTCAGGCAGCCTTAGGCCTTACAACCTTAGTATTGGTCCAGTTTATTATACATATAGCAGTTGCCACATCCTCAATGCCCCCTACTGGAAGGGCTCTGCCCTTTATAAGTGCAGGAGGTTCCTCCTTAATGTTTCTTTTATGTTCAATGGGGATACTGCTTAATATATCCAAGTATTCCAGCACCTATAGAAGTTAAAGTTAAGAAGACCCCTTTTAACAATGGGTAAGGAATACAGTCAATTAAATCAAACCAAAGGAATGGTACTTAATGAGAGTATTAATAACAGGCGGAGGTACCGGAGGACATATTAATCCGGCACTGGCAATAGCACAAAAAGTAAGGCTTGAAAATCCTTCTGCTGCCATTTTATACGTGGGAGGCAAAGACAGTCTTGAAAGTGAATTAGTTCCCAAAGAAGGATTTGAATTCAGGCATGTTACAGCTAAATATTTAAGGCGAAAAATCACCTTTGAAAATATTAAAACCTTACTTGCTTCTGCAAAAGGTGTAATTGAGTCTATTAAAATCATAAATGAATTTAATCCAGATATAGTTGTGGGGACGGGAGGATATGTGTGTGGTCCCGTTGTTTTGGCTGCCTATTTAAAGAAAAAGCCAACAATGATATTGGAGCAAAATGTATTTCCCGGAGTTACAAATAAACTATTAAGCAGAATCGTAAATGTAATAGGTATAAGTTTTACAGAAGCAGAAAAATATTTCCCAAAAGATGTGCGGGAAAAAATTATTTTGGTAGGTAATCCGGTAAGAAAGGACATATTTACTGCTGACAGGAAAAAATCCAGAGCCAAGTACAAATTAAAACCCAGTGATATTTTTATATATTCCTTTGGTGGCAGCGGAGGTCAAAAAAGCTTAAATGACGCCATCTTGGGACCTATTAAAAAATACAGGGGAAAGGAAAATATAAAAATACTTCACGTAACAGGAAGCAAACATTATAAAGATTTTATGCAAAAATTAAATAAAGAAAATATTAAAATAGGAAACAATGTTGAAATAAAAGATTATATGTATGATGCTCCCACTGCCCTTTCCGCATCAGATATAGTAATAGGAAGTGCAGGAGCCATAACCATAGCTGAAATTACTGCCATAGGAGTACCTTCAATCTTAATACCCAAGACTTATACTGCAGAAAATCACCAGGTATATAATGCACGGGCTTTAGAGAAAGAAGGTGCAGCAAAAGTAATTTTGGAAGAAGATTTAAACGAAGACAGTTTAATTCAAGCAATAGAAGAAATTATAGAGAATAAAAGTATCCTCAATGCTATGGCATTAAACTCCAAGAGACTGGGAAATTTTGATGTGGAAAACAAAATATATGCAGTTATGAAAGATATCATTAACCCTCGAAAGTAACAAGTGATAAAACTCTGCATAACATATAGTATGTATAAGCTTGTTGCGGAGGGAAAATAATGGGAAGCTTTATAGTTGAAGGAAGAAACAGTCTTGAAGGAATCGTTGATATTGGAGGATCAAAAAATGCTGCTCTTCCTATTTTGGCAAGCACTGTAATTGTAGGTAGGGAATATATTCTTGAAAATATACCTGAAATAGAAGATGTAAAAGATATGTTTGAAATTTTAACCACCATGGGATGCAGCGTTCAGTATGATAATGGAGTTGCAATAATTGATACCAGGGGTTTAAATACTCATATTGTTCCTGAGAGAATAGTAAGAAAAATCAGGTCTTCCATAATATTAATGGGAGCTGTGCTAAACCGTACTGGAAAAGTTGAAGTTGCATATCCTGGAGGTTGTGAAATTGGACTACGACCTATTGATTTGCATTTAAAAGGATTAAAGAAACTTGGAGTGGAAATAAACGAAAAAAACGGCTTGCTGGTAGGAGAGGTAAAGGACCCTGTGGCTTGTGAAATTCATTTGGATTATCCAAGTGTAGGAGCTACAGAAAATATAATGCTTTTTGCTGTAGGAAATACTGGCAGGACGATTATTTATAATTCCGCAAGAGAACCAGAAATTGTGGATTTGCAGAATTTTTTGAATACTTGTGGTTTTTGCGTTAATGGTGCTGGAACTGGTATTATTACAATTGAAGGAAAAGAATTAAAAAATACAGATACTGTTGAATATAAAATTATTTCCGACCGTATTGAGGCAGGAACTTTTTTGAGTGCCGCAGCATCAATGAAGAGCAAAATCTACATAAGAAACATAGAAAAATCTCATTTTAAGTCCATAACATCAATATATGAAGATGCGGGATGCGAAATAAGAGAAACACACGGAACTATAGTAATAACAAACAACAAAAGAATAAAAGCAGTAGAAAAAATAACCACCCGTCCATACCCGGGATTCCCAACGGATATGCAAGCCCAGTTTATGGCATCTATGGCTGTGGCAGATGGAATTTCAATAATTGAAGAAACGGTTTTTGACAGCCGGTTTAAACATGTGCCTGAACTTCAAAAGATGGGTGCAAATATTACCACCATTGGCAGAGTGGCAGTAGTGGAAGGAGTAGAGAGACTTCATAGTGCTGAAGTAGAAGCCAAGGATTTAAGAGGGGGAGCTGCACTGGTTATAGCAGCAATGGGTGCTGAAGGTGTATCCACCATAAACAATACACACCATATTAAAAGAGGCTATGAAAAATTCATATATAAATTACAAAACTTAGGAGTTATTATAACAGAAACAAGTGACACATAAGGCGGATAGGTTGCTGGTGAGAGCACAAGTGTCCCATCTGAAAGGAAAACATATGGCTGAAAGGAACAATATACGAAAGAAGAGGAAAAAAAGAAAAAATAGAAAACTTTTAGCCAGTACAGCAGCTTTTATTACGGCTGCTGTAGTTGTTGTTTTTTGTATTTACTATGTATACTATAAAACAGACTATTTCAATTTAATCAAAATTACAATTAGCGGAAATTCAACCTACAGTGACGACTACATTATAGAAAGGGCAGGTATAGAATTAGGAGAAAAACTATTTGCTATAGATAGGACAAGTATAAGAGAAACCTTGGAAAAGGAAGTATATATAGAGGATGCTCGTGTAGTATATGAACTGCCTGACAAACTATATATTGAAATAAGGGAAAGGGAAGAAAAATACCAGGTTTTTTACAAGGGTGAATACATAATAATAGATAAAAATGGAATAGTATTGAGGACGGATATTGAGAAATTAAACTTAATAACTATTGAAAGTTTTACTGATGTAGTATACAATATAGGAGATAGTATCCAATTTACAGGCATTGAAAGCAATGAGAGAATATTTGAAGCTATTGAATATTTAGACAAAAACTTTGGCTATGAAACAATAAAAAGTATAAAAATCGATACAAATAACAGTTTTTTGTTTGAAACTGGACACGGAACAACAGTTAAAATAGACTTGGGGGAAGATATTAAGTATCAGATTGTTTTCGCCATGAAAATAATTAATGAAAGACTAAATAATAATTTAACTGTTTCATTTGGACTGATAGATTTCACAAAAGGGGACAGTCCTGTTTATGTAGAGGACTACTTATTGGAGGAACATAATGAATAAATTCTTGCAAAAAGGAATGATCTTTGTAATAAGCCTAGTTTTAGGTATTGTTTTAATGACCCAAATAAGGACTGCAGGGAATATTTTAGGCAGCATAGATGCTGTTGAAAAAACAGGTCAACTCAACGAAGAATTGACACGTCTCAATATTGAAAAAAACAAATTAAGAGAAGAATTGGAAGCTTTAAAAGAAGACAACAGGGAACGGGAGGAAAGGCAACAAAAAACAGAGGAAGAGCTTAACAGACTGAAAGAGGAGCTTGAAAAGCACCAGATAATATCAGGTTATTACGATGTTAAGGGTCCTGGCGTTATTATAACTATTGACGCAGATCCCAATTCCTATGTAAGTCTTGCCTCCAGTCATCAATACATATTAGCATTAATAAGTTATTTGAATAATGCCGGAGTAGAAGCTATTTCAATAAACGGACAAAGATATACCAATTATACGGAAATAGTTCCTGTCTTAAATCACATAAATGTTAACGGCGTAGCCATGGTACTCCCCTTGGAAATTAAGGCTATTGGAAATCCCAGAACTATTGAAGCATCTTTAAACTTTGTAGGCGGAATCGTAATGCAGCTAACGCAGATAGGCTTTACCGTTGAATATGAGTTATATGAAAAGCCGAAAGAAATATTTATATACAGATTTGATGGCGAAAAACAGTTCCAGTATGCTGTCCCCATAATTGATGAAGGGATTTAAGGGGTGGTTGTCATAAAAAAAATACTTAATATTATTATTTTCCTTATGGTATTTTTGACAGTTGCAGCCACTGTAAAGGGTGCTGGTGCAGGAATTGATGAAAATACTATATATTCTATTAAAGATATATACAGATACGAACAAAATATTAAAGAAATGAAACTCTTGGTCGAAAACATGGAAAGGGCAGTTGACAGTGAGGAAATCCAGGTAAAAGATTATGAAGACAAAAATATATTGGATACCATTATAGAAATAAATGCACAAATAGAGGAACTGAAATTTCATAACGGTTTTACTTATGTACGAGGTCCCGGAATAATGCTCAGCGTTGCAGACAATATAAACGAAGATACAGATTTGGATATTATGGACAGAATTGTCCATGATGTAGATATAGTAGTGTTGCTAAACGATTTAAAGGCTGCAGGAGCAGAAGCAATTGAAATAAACGGGAAAAGAATTATTAATATTTCAGAAGTGGTTTGTGCCGGTCCCTTAATCAGAGTAAACGGCGAAGTAATTCCCGCTCCCTTTATTATAAGAGCAATCGGAGATATAGATGAACTTTACAGTGCCGTAACAGAGGAAGGAACCTACGCCTATGAGCTGAAAAATACTTACGGAATGGATGTAGCCGTACGAAGGAGTCAGAACATGTCCTTACCCAAATACCGCGGCAACTATAAAATAGAATATGCACAGATAATAGAAGAAGGGATAGAATAATATGATATATGTAGCAGCCGGTTTAATTTTGGGAATTATTGCAGGATTAAATTTAAATATAGTTTATAATCCTGAATACATAGTGTATATTTCCTTGGCAATATTGGCAATGTTTAACACAATTTTCAATATGCTTTATGAAAATAAAAGTGGAGAACTAACCCTCTTAAAAAGCTTTACGTTTTTATTGACGGACTTAGGATTTGCACTACTCTTGGGATATGTAGGGGAACAATTGGGCTTGCCCATATACTTGGCAGCAGTGTTTGCCTTTGGTAATAATATATATGAAAAGTTAAGGAAGATAGCCAATATTTCCCTTGAAAAGTTTAATAAAAATAAGTAAACTATAGAAAAATATGTATCAATAATATTAAAAATATGATATAATCTTTTTTATAAGTATGAGAGTTTTTCTCTTTTATAGGAGGTCAATATATGTTTCAATTTGAGGAACCATCTGAAAGACTTGCAAATATAAAAGTTATCGGTGTAGGCGGTGGAGGCAATAATGCAGTAAATAGAATGATAGATGCTGGGGTAAGAGGTGTAACTTTTATCAGTGTAAATACGGACAAGCAGGCATTAACCAATTCAAAAGCTGAAATAAAATTTCAAATAGGAGAAAAATTAACTAACGGATTAGGTGCAGGCTCCAGACCCGAAATTGGAGAAAAGGCTGCTGAGGAAAATAAGCAGGACATAGCCGAGTTAGTTGAAGGTTCTGACATGGTCTTTATAACTGCAGGCATGGGCGGAGGAACAGGAACGGGAGCAGCGCCTTACATAGCTAATATTGCTAAATCTATGGGAATACTTACAGTAGCTGTGGTTACAAAGCCCTTTACCTTTGAAGGAAGAAACAGAATGAGGAACGCTGAAATGGGCTTGAAAAAATTAAAAGACAGCATAGATACCTTAGTTGTTGTTCCTAATGATAAATTATTGGAAATATCCGACAAGAAAACAACTATGCTTGAGGCTTTTGCCCTTGCAGATGATGTATTGAGGCAAGGAATACAGGGTATTTCTGATCTAATAGCGATTCCTGCCATAATGAACCTTGACTTTGCGGATGTGGAAACAATAATGTCTGGTCAGGGCTTGGCTCATATGGGAATCGGCCAGGCAAGTGGGGAGAACAGAGCAATAAATGCAGTTAAGCAGGCAATACATAGTCCCCTTTTAGAAACATCCATCAATGGAGCAAGAGGAGTATTGCTCAATATTACTGGTGGAACAAGCATGGGAATACATGAGGTAAATGAAGCAGCAAAACTTATTGAAGAAGCTGCTGACCCTGAAGCAAATATAATATTTGGAGCAAATATTGACGAATCCGTTGGAGATATGATTAAAATCACTGTTATTGCAACAGGTTTTGGAGATAATGAAGGAGTTAAAAAGCCTGAGGGCACTACAGTAAAAGATGAGAAAAAAGATAAAGATAATCACTTTGATTTTACAATACCAAGTTTTCTTAAACAAAAATAAAATGCCCTAAGCCAAAGGGCTTTTTATTCTTGCATTATTTTATTTAATATGATATCCTTTTAAAGGCTATTCGGTAGGAATTATAATAAAAGTAATATATTTGGCTAAAATAGAAAAGACAGAAGGTGAATCAATGATTAAGAAAGATGCTAAAGATATGAGATTTGAAGACTTTAAAAATGCTTTAACTCCAGAATTGCTTCATGAGTTGGCAAAAATGCACATACCATATCTGAAGGCATACAATATTTTCCAAGATATACTTGAAGAATCACTCCTTGATGACGAGGATGATATGGGAACTATGGAAAGCATAGTGCGTAATATTATTTTAGATTATACAGAGGAAGTATAAAATAACTCTTGACAATTAATTAGATAAATGTTATTATCAAATAGTATTACAGATGTATTTATGGATTTCACATGTTTTTATATATTATATGTGGCTATAATAAGCTGTATAATGTATAGAAACGTGTGAAATTTTTTTACACATAGTATACAAATAATATTTAGGAGGTACTCATGGTTAAGGGTACAGTAAAATGGTTTAACTCAGAAAAAGGATTCGGATTTATCACTAAGGAAGATGGAAATGACGTATTCGTACATTTCACAGCTATTCAGGGAGATGGATTCAAAACCTTAGAAGAAGGTCAACAAGTAAGTTTTGATATTACTCAAGGAAACAGAGGCGACCAGGCAGCTAACGTTGTGATATTATAAAGCAGAAAAAAAAATCGGGAGATATCCCGATTTTTTTATCTAAAAAACAAGTACATAATGTATATTACAGCCCCCATTATTCCAATGAAAGCTATTATATAGGGCAGTATCAGGGACAATATAGCCAAAATCATGGCAAGTAAATCCCCTTTTTCCAACTTAATATCCTCAGAATTTATTTCATCATCTTCGAATTTTTCTTTTGGTAAATTAGCCCTTCTGATTTTCTCTAAATCTTCTTCTACTTTATTTTTCTTAAACATTAAAACACCCCATTAACCTTGTGACACATTGCAAAATGTCCCTCAGAAATTTCACGATATTCAGGTACTTCTTTCTTGCACACATCCTTGGCATAGGGACAACGAGTGTGGAAACGGCACCCTTTGGGAGGATTTGCCGGTGAAGGAATATCGCCTTGTAAAATTATTCTTTTCTTATTCTGTCTTTGGGACGGATCAAATGAAGGAGCCGCTGACAATAGTGCTTCCGTGTAGGGATGGAGAGGATTTGCGAAAATATCCTTCTTGCTTCCCATTTCTACTATTTGTCCCAAGTACATTACTGCAACTTCATCGCTAATAAATTCAACTACTGACAGGTCGTGGGATATAAACATATAGGTAAGCCCAAAGTCATCCTGCAAATCTTTCAATAAGTTTATTATCTGAGACTGAATGGAAACATCCAAGGCTGAAACCGCCTCGTCACAGACAACAAATTCAGGATTTACTGCTAAAGCTCGAGCAATACATATACGCTGACGCTGTCCTCCTGAAAATTGGTGAGGGTAGCGCTCTGCCTGTTCAGGGTGCAGTCCGCACTTCTTGATTATTTCTATTACCCTGTCTTTCATTTCCGACTTGTTTTTCACTATTTTATGCTGGAGCATGGCTTCTCCTACAATATCGTAAACAGGAAGTCTGGGATTCAAAGAAGAATAAGGGTCTTGAAATACTATCTGCATCTTGGTTCGCATGGAGTTCATTTCTTTTTTGTTCATGGAGAATACATTATTACCTTCATAAAGTACTTCACCAGAAGTTGCAGGCAACAGTCTTAAAAGAGTTCTTCCTAGTGTTGATTTGCCGCAACCTGATTCCCCAACTATGCCTAAAACCTGTCCTTTCTTAATACCAAAGGATACTCCGTCTACAGCCTTTACATTCCCTGTGGTATGCTTAACAAGCCCTGTTTTTATGGGGAAATACTTTTTTAAATTATTTACCGTTACCAAGTATTCACTCATTGTACTTCCTCCTTATCCCGGTGTAGCCAGCATGCCACCCTGTGTTCGCCAGACAGTACTATTTCCTCAGGGAACTCTTTTTTGCAAATATCCATTGCCTTATGGCACCTGGGGTGGAAAGGGCATCCTGAGGGAAGATTGCTTAAATCAGGAACATTTCCTGGTATTACATTAAGCCTTTCTCCTGCTGCACTGCTAGGTTTTGAATTAATCAATCCTATCGTGTAAGGATGCTTGGGATTTTTAAATATTTCAATGGTCGATGCAACCTCTACTACCTTACCTGCATACATAACCATTACCCTGTCACTCATTTCTGAAATAACACCTAAATCATGGGTTATAAATATAATCGAAGTATTCATTTTTTGCTTAAGTTCATTCATTAAATCCAATACCTGAGCCTGAATAGTTACATCCAAAGCGGTTGTAGGTTCATCGGCAATCAATAAGGTAGGCTCACATGCCAATGCCATTGCAATCATTACCCTTTGCCTCATACCTCCCGACAGGGCGAAGGGATATTCATTAACCACTCTTTCTGGATTAGGTATTTTAACAAGTTCTAACATGCGAATACTTTCTTTATATGCTTCAGCCTTTGACATTCTTCTGTGCAGAATTAATGCTTCGCTGATTTGTCTTCCAATTTTAAATACGGGATTAAGAGAAGTCATAGGCTCCTGAAAAATAAATGATATATCATTTCCTCTTATTTGTCTTATTCTTGCATCGGAAACTTTAAGCATGTCTTCACCCTTGAATAGAATTTCTCCCCCTTCATACTTACCTGGAGGAGTTTCTACCAGGCGTACAATGGACATGGAAGTAATACTTTTTCCGCATCCTGATTCACCAACTATACCTAAAGTTTCTCCTTCATTTACATAAAAACTTACATCATTTACAGCCTTTACGACCCCTCTGTCCGAATAAAAATAAGTTTTAAGATTTTTTACTTCTAATATTCTTTTCTTCATAGTCTTACCTCTTCATCTTCGGGTCAATTGCATCTCGCATTCCGTCACCCAATATATTAAAGCACATAACCGATATAAAAATACATATTCCCGGAGGAACCCAGTACCACCATTTTTGCTGAATTATAAGCATGTTTCTTGCTTCCTGTATCATATTACCCCAGGTTGGTGTAGGAGGGGAAACTCCTAATCCCAAAAAACTCAAGGAAGTTTCAACTAATATGACACTAGCCATACCCAAGGTGGCATAAACAATAACATATGCTAATACATTGGGTAAGAGATGTTTGAATATTCTTCTTACATCACTGATACCTAAAGCTTCGCAGGCTTCCATGTACTCCATTTCTCTGAGAGTCAATATTTGGCCTCTCACTATACGGGCAATACTTGGCCAACTTAATACAGCCAATACAAGTATTAGAGTAGGTATACTGTTGCCGAATATTGCTACTATGGTAATACATATTATCATGAAAGGGAAGGACATGAATATTTCAGCTATACGCATTATTACTACATCAATTATACCTCCGTAAAAACCAGCTATACTGCCTAGGACAACGCCTATAATACATTCAATAAACACAACTGCCAATGCTACTCCAAGGGATATTCTCCCTGCATAAAACAACCTAGTGAACAAATCCCTGCCTATAAGGTCAGTGCCTAATAAATGCTGAGAATTAGGCCTTTGATCTTTTCCTGCCAAGTTGGTAGTTTGAATTTCATAAGGAGATATAATGGGAACAATAATGCAAAGAGCAATAATGGTTACCAAAACGTATAGGCTCAGCATTGCCATTTTGTTTTTACGAAGTCTGAAAAAAACTTCTCCCCAATAGGATTGATTTTTCCGTTGAATTTCTGTATTTTTTCTTGTCATGATCCACCTCTTAATCATACCTTATTCTTGGATCTGCAATAGCATACAATAGATCTGCAACTAGGGCACCTATTAGCGTAAGAATTGTCAGTAATGAATTTATTCCAAGAATTAAGGGATAGTTTCTATTCATTGCTGCTTCCACGGATATTTTACCCAGTCCTGGTAAAGCGAAAATAGTTTCCGTCACTACTGCTCCTGACAGAAGTGAAGGTATCCAAAATCCTAGCAAGGTAATAATGGGTATTATTCCATTTCTGAAAGCATGACGATATATAACTGTTTTTTCCTTTAATCCTTTTGCTCTTGCAGTCCTTATATAATCCTGTTTGATAACTTCAAGCATACTGGAGCGGGTATAGCGCATGAAACTTGCCGTTGAACTGAGACCTAAAACAATGCTTGGCAGTACTAAGTGCCATGCCACATCCAAAAATTTGTCAATAGGATTATTTGACATTAATAGGGGATCTTGTAATCCAAATAAGGGGAAAAGCTGTACGTCTACGGCAAAAAGTTTTAATAATATGAGTCCGAAGAAAAATGAAGGTAAGCTTATACCTATAAATGATACTACTGTAAGAATATTATCTATTGCTGTATATTGCTTAGTAGCACTTATTATCCCTGCTGGTATACCTAAAATAAGTGAAATACTTAGTGATACAATGGAAAGTAATAGGGTAGGCCCTATATAATCTCCTATAACTTCTGTTACAGGCTTTTTGTGGGTGTTGGAATAACCTAAATTACCCTGGGCTGCTTCCTTAATATAGTTAACGAATCGTTCATGCCAAGGAATATCCAGGCCTAACTTTTGGGCTAACTCAGCCTTTTGCTCCGGAGTCATCTTAGGGTGCATCATATTTGATACAGGAGTACCCGGTGCTTGTTCAAGTATAAAAAATAATATAAATAAAATCCCTATAAAAACAGGAATCATCTGAAGAATACGCCTTATGACATAGTTTCTCACAGAACCACCTCTTCCTTATGGTAAATTTTGCTATGATTAAGGGCAGGCGACGCCTGCCCCCAAGTATTTAGTTTAATGTTACATTCTTCAATGATTGATTCCATTTCACATAAGTATCTATTTCTAAACCTTCTACACGCTTGTTAACTCCCCAAATTTCGCTTCTGTAAGCGATGATTACATGAGGAATTTCTTCGTTCATGATTTTTGCCCATTCTTTGTAGATTTCTGCTCTCTTATCTGTATCGAACTCAGCTCTTCCTGCTCTTACAAGTTCCATTGCTTCTTCGTTTTTATAACCAGAAGCATTGAATCCTCCAGCTACAAAAGCATTATCATCAAACAATGCTCCTGTAGGATCTGGGTCTATGGATAATGAGAATCCCATAGTATAGATGTCAAAATCTTTTTCCCCAGGTTCAGCATCCATGGTACGAGCTGCAACTGTGTTAAAGTCCATCAATTCTATATTGAGGTCAACACCCAATTGCTTCCATGTATCTGCAGCCATTCCAGCCAGTGTTCCAGGCCATGGTGAGTCAGTATAAACTAACCAACTGATGGAGAACTTTTGTCCGTCTTTATATCTGTATCCATCAGATTCCATCAACCAGCCTGCTTCATCCATAAGTTGGGCTGCTTTTTCCATATCAAAAGAATATGGGTTTAACTCTGATTCATCAGGGAATGCCCATGATGAAGGAGAAATAGGAGCCATACCTACGGAGGCTAAACCTTCCCCGTATTGTACATCAATAAATGCTTCTCTGTCAAGTGCATACATAAGAGCTTGTCGAACTCTTACATCACTTAAAGTAGGCCTTAAAGTGTTAAAACACATGAATGTATAGCCATTTCCAAGGTAATTTATTACATTAATATTATCCATTGCCAATGCTGCCTGGTAGTTTTCGGCATTTGCAAAAATTTGGCCAAAATCTATCTGGTTTGTTTGCAATGCTGAAAGAATACTTTCTTCAGGTACTTCGCTTACCAATACACCGTCGATTTTTGCAGCATTTTCAGGATCCCAGTAGTTTTCATTTTTTAATAATTTTATATACTGTTTAGGTTCCCAACTGTCCAATACCATTATGCCTGAGCCTAAAGGTTTATCTAACAATTCTAAGAAATCTTCCCAGTTTTCGAATTCATAGTAAGCTTTTGGCATAATACCGTAATCAAAAGATTCGATGTTTGCAGGTGCTGCTGTACCTTCTTTAAAGGTGAAAGAAATAGTTTTTTCATCTATTATTTGAATTCCTTCAAATGTGTCGGTTTTTCCGCTATGATATTCTTCGTAGCCTACTAGATTATTTACAGCATAAGCTCTGGGACCGTTGTAGTCTGGATGGGCTATGGCCATATATGTAAAAGCCACATCTTCTGTTGTCAAATCACTACCATCGGAAAATTTAATTCCATCCTTCAAAGTAAAGGTGTAGGTTAAATTGTCTTCTGATAAGGTCCATTCTGCAATACCCGGAACATATTCGCCCTCAGGAGTATTATCTATAAGTTTTTCAAAGATAATGTCTGTGATATATGCATCATATACGTTATCAGACATAATAGGATTAAATACTCCATCAAATGATGATGCGCCTAACCTTAGTATTTGATCTCCTTTTGGTTGTTCCGTATTATCGGATCCTCCTTGTGGTCCAGGTGTTTGGGTTTGACCTTTACAGCCTGCAAAAAGAACAACAACCATTACCATCGCTAATAGTAATGATAATAATTTCCTTATTTTCATAGTTACCTCCAATTATTTATTAAATACAACAGTATTGTATTTATATTACTCCTAACAGTATTATACTGTAAGGGATAATTTATGAACCAATTATATATTATCAATAAATCTAAGTCAATTTAATTCTCGTGGGACGAGGAAGGTATAATTTTTATTCATTTTGTTTACAGTTTAAACTAAGTTATGATATACTGCTGTTATAAACTAAAGGAGAGGACTATGTATATCAGAGATATTTTTAAGAAAAAGAATTTTGTATTTTCTTTTGAAATTTTTCCTCCGAAGCCTACATCTTCCATAAATACCATATATAAAACATTGGAAGCATTAAGTGATTTACGACCAGATTATATAAGTGTAACTTACGGGGCAGGTGGGGGAAGTAATTACAATAAAACTAAAGAAATATCATCCCTGATAAAAAATAAATATGGTATAGAAGCATTGGCCCATTTAACATGTATCAGTTCCACAAAGGAAGATATTAGAAGAACTTTGGAGGAACTGAAAGAGGAAGGTATAAAAAATATATTAGCTTTAAGAGGAGATATTCCCGTGGATGAGGCAGTAAGGGGAGACTTTAAATATGCATCTGACTTGGCAGAATATATAATGAGTATCCACAAATTCGATTTAGGTGGAACCTGTTATCCGGAAGGACACTATAGCTGCAAAAACTTAGAAGAGGATGTGAAAAATTTAAAATATAAAATTGATGCAGGAGTTACCCATTTGACATCCCAATTGTTTTTTGACAATAATCTATTTTATAATTTCTTAGATTTAGCAGCCAAGTACAATATAAATGTTCCTATACAAGCAGGTATCATGCCTATTACCAACTTAAAACAAGCAGAAAAAGTGTCTGGATTAAGCGGTTCCAAGGTACCTGAAAAACTGTTGAATGCACTTGAGAAATTTCAGGATGACAAGGATGCTATGGCAGATGCAGGCATTGCCTATGCAACGGAACAAATAGTTGAACTAATGGCAGCAGGAATAGATGGTGTTCATTTATACACAATGAACAATCCATATGTAGCAAGAAAAACCCATGATAATATTATTTCCATGATACATGCTATTAACAGAAAACCAAAGACACGGTACTAATGGAGTGAGGTAAATGAAATTTAAAGAATATATGAAAGACAATCTATTAATATTTGACGGGGCAATGGGAACACAACTCCAAAATAAAGGACTGAAATTAGGAGAAGTTCCGGAAGTACTTAATATTACTAAAAGCAACCTAGTTCAGGAAATTCACAGAGAATACATAGATGCGGGAGCAAAAGTTATTACTACAAATACTTTTGGTGCCAATGAACTTAAGCTTCATAGAACAGAATACAGTCCGGAAGAAATAATTGATGCAGGAGTAGTGAATGCAAAAAAAGTATCAGAAGGAAAAAATGTTTATATAGCCTTAGGCCTAGGGCCAATTGGGGAGTTAATTGAGCCTATGGGCAATATAACTTTTGACAGAGCCTATGAAATTTACAAAAGGCAAATACTCCAGGGAGTTAAATCGGGCGTTGATTTAATTTTAATTGAAACTATGACGGACTTATACGAGGTAAAAGCAGCTGTATTAGCGGCAAAGGAAAACTCAGATCTTCCTGTTATAGTCACTATGACTTTTGAGGAGGATGGACGAACCTTTACAGGATGTCTGCCAGACAGTATGGCTATTACCTTGGATGGTTTGGGAGTGGACGCTTTAGGTATTAATTGTTCCTTAGGTCCTAAGGAAATTTACCCTATAGTGGAAGAACTGCTTCAATGGACGAACCTACCTATATTAGTACAGGCTAATGCAGGTCTTCCAAGTGTCTGTGAGGGGCACACTAGCTACTTGGTTGGAGCAGAAGAATTTGCAGAAGAGTCTTACAAACTAGTAAAGGCTGGGGTAAGTCTTATTGGTGGATGTTGCGGAACAACACCAGAATATATAAGAAAGATAAGGGAAAAAATTCAGAGACTTACGAAAAAACCCCGTGAAATAAAAAGTTTTTCAGCCCTTTGCACTCCTACAAATACGGTAGTTATTGATGGGGTAAAAGTTATTGGAGAAAGAATAAATCCCACAGGGAAGAAAATTCTTAAGGAAGCCCTTAAAAACAACAATATGGAATATATTGCAAAGCAGGCCTTGTCCCAGGTGGAAGCAGGGGCAGAAATATTGGACGTAAATGTTGGAATTAGAGAAATAGACCAGAAAGAAATGATTGTGAAAGTTATTAAAGAACTTCAGAAAATCACAAACGTTCCCTTGCAAATAGATTCATCGGATTATGAGGTTATAGAAAGAGGGCTAAGATACTACAACGGAAAAGCAATAGTAAACTCAGTAAACGGTGAAGAAGAAGTATTGAATAAAATTCTTCCCTTGGTAAAAAAATACGGGGCAGCGGTGGTAGGCCTCACTCTGAACGAAAAGGGAATTCCAGATACTGCTTATGAAAGATATAAAATAGCAAAAAAAATAGTTGAAAAAGCTGAAAGTTTCGGCATAAAAAGAGAAGATGTATTTATAGATACCCTGACTCTTACCTGTTCCGCCCAACAGGAAGAAGTAGTGGAAACTATAAAAGCACTATCTATGGTTAAAGAGAAGTTAGGGGTTAAGACTGTATTGGGAGTATCAAATATTTCCTTCGGTCTGCCTAACAGGTCTCTAATAAATGAAACATTTTTAGCCATAGCCTTAGCTGCTGGCCTGGACTTACCCATAATAAATCCCAATGATGAAGGAATGATGGATAAAATCCATGCCTTCAAGGTACTCTATAATTATGATAAGGGGGCTGGGGAATATATTAAAAAATATGGAGAGCTAGCTCCAAAAAGAAAAGAAAAAACTTCTCCTGAGTATGATCTTAAAGAATTAGTAATAAAAGGACTTAAAGATAAGGCTCCCTTAATTACGGAAGAATTGCTAAAAACAAAAAGTGAGCTAGAAATTGTAAATGATTACCTTATCCCGGCCTTAGACAAGGTAGGAAATGATTTTGAAAAGGGAATAATTTTCCTTCCCCAACTGATACAGTCTGCAGAAACGGTTAAATCCTCCTTCGAAGTTTTAAAAAACAGCTTAAAGAACAAGGAAGAAAAAAGCATCAGCAAGGGGATAATTATTCTTGCAACGGTTAAAGGGGATATTCACGACATAGGCAAAAATATTGTTAAAGTAATACTTGAAAACTATAATTATGAAATAATAGATTTAGGAAAGGATGTTCCCTGGGAAAGAATTTTAGAGGAAGTTAATAAGTACCAGGAGCATGTCTTAGTTGGATTAAGTGCCCTTATGACAACTACCATGGAGAGTATGGAGAAAACTATTGAGGTACTGCGAAAAAATAAGGCGGACTGCACCATAATGGTAGGAGGGGCAGTGTTGACTTCTGAATACGCTAAAAACATGGGTGCGGACTATTACGGTAAAGATGCTAAAGAAGCTGTAGAAATAGCAAAAAAAGTGTTTAAATAGCATTTTCCGTGTAGTCACTCAAGAAGACGGAGAGGATTATGGAATTTAAAACTTGGTTTGAAGAGAAAGTTAGCTTAGTAGATGAATATTTGCAGCATATTATTGAGGTGAAAGACAATCCTCAAAAAATTATTTATGAAGCTATGAATTACAGTCTTTTGTCAGGAGGCAAAAGATTAAGGCCGGTTCTTTTATTGGGAGCCTATGAAATTTTCAAGGAAGATTTAACTGAAGCTCTGCCCTTTGCTGCTGCCATAGAAATGATTCATACATATTCACTTATTCATGATGATTTGCCTGCCATGGACAACGATGATTACAGGAGAGGCAAGCTAACTAATCACAAAAAATTTGGAGAAGCAAATGCCATACTTGCAGGGGATGCCCTCCTTAACAAAGCATTTGAAACAGCCTTGGATGCCGCCCTATCTGGTAATTCTATGAATAAAATTAAAGCTCTTTTAATAATATCTCAGTCCTCCGGCACGGAAGGAATGATAGGAGGACAGGTAGTGGATATGGAAGGACCAAGTAAAATATCATCTATAGAGGATTTAAAATATATGTATTCACTGAAAACAGGAGCCCTGATAAAAAGCAGTCTTGTTGCAGGAGCTGTCTTAGGTGGTGCAAAGAAAACTGAAATTAAGGCCTTGGAAACCTACGGTGAAAAGTTAGGCATAGCCTTTCAAATAAAAGATGATATTTTAGATGTAACTGGAACTCAGGAAATGCTAGGTAAGACTATTGGAAGTGATGCAGCAAATAATAAAATTACTTACCTGACATTTAAGAGTATGGAAGAATCTAAGGCTGATGTTGAGAAACTAACAGAAGAAGCTATTGGAAGCATAAAAGTTTTCGGCTCTAAAGCCAAATACTTATTAGAGCTGGCAAAGTATCTAACTCATAGGGAAAAATAAACTTTCTATAAACAATAGGGACGTGAATTCACGTCCCTTTACTTGGAATCTATTAGCATATCTGCTACTTCATCCACATTTCCTGCTCCCATAGTAATAACAGTATCACCTTTTTTAGCCAATGACTTTACCAGTTCCACTGCCTGGGGAAAACTTTCCGCATATGAAGCTTCTTTTGAATAATATTTCATTTTATCAATAATATCCTTGGAATGTACTTCTCCCTTATTAATTTCTCTTGCAGCATATATATCCAGTAGAATAACTTCGTCAGATAGGGATAAGGCTTCTGCAAAACCGTTTAATAGTTTTTTGGTTCTGGTGTAAGTATGAGGCTGAAACACAGTAATTACTTTTCCCTCTGTATATGAGCGAGCAGTATTTATAGTAGCTTTCATTTCTGAAGGATGGTGAGCATAGTCATCGATAATGACTGCTTCGTTAATATTGCCTTTTACCTCATATCTTCTGTGAGTTCCCTTAAAAGAAGATAGGCCTTTTGATATTGTTGCTGGATCTATTCCTAGTAGATGGCAGGTAGCAGCAGCGGCAAGGGAATTTAAAATATTGTGCATTCCAAAGACTTTTAGCTTTACTTCCGTAATTTTTTCCCCCTTGTATGCCAGGGTATATGAGGGTTCCGGTGCCAGAACAATATTCTGGGCAGAGTAGTCGGCATCTTCTATTCCAAAAGTTGTAACATTACAATTAATATTATTAAACAAATCTTTATTTTTCGCGTTTACTATTAAATGCCCATCTACTGGCAATTTTTTTGCAAATCCCACGAAGGCATCTTCGATATCTCTTATATCCTTGTAGTAATCCAAGTGGTCTTCATCTATATTCAATATTAGTTCAATGGTAGGGTTAAATTTCAGGAAATTCCTCCTATATTCACAGGCTTCCGTCAAAAGAAGCTCATTGGAACCGTGTAAGAGGTTTCCTCCCAAAGAATCCATTTCTCCTCCCAAAAAAATCGTAGGAGAAATATCTGTTTCCATAAGTATGGATGAGAGCATTGCCGTAGTGGTTGTTTTACCGTGAGTGCCGGAAACACAGATGGCATGGTTGTAATTCTTCATAACCTGGCCTAAAAATTCAGCCCTATCCATAATTGTAATATTTAATTCCTGCGCCCTTAACAACTCTGGATTATCATCTGAAATTGCAGATGTATAAACTACTAGGTCGATACTTGGGTCAATATTTTTGCTGTCGTGACCTATGTAAATTCTAGCGCCGGCTGATTGAAGTTTCTTTATTATGCGGGAATTATTCTTATCAGATCCAGAGACTTTAATATTTTCGTGGAGCATTATTTCGGCCAAAGCACTCATGCTAATTCCGCCGATTCCAATAAAGTATATATGTTTATATTTATATTTCATTCTGATCTCCCTAAGCTTTATTAAATAATTTATTCATTTTATATGTAATTGATACATTAATATACTAAATAACATCTTAACATTATAGCACAGACTCCCGTATTGTTCAATAATTTTTGGAGGGGCTACTTGTCAATAAATTAACAATGCTCTATAATTCTATTTCTTGATTTTATAATTATATAAATGTATAATAAGAAAGATTATTAGAAGCGGAAAGGTCGATATGAGAGTAGTAATAAACAATATTAAAGACACAGAAAAATTGGGAAAAATAATAGCTAATGTTGTAGAGAAGGGAACGGTAATATGTCTGGACGGTGACCTTGGAGTAGGTAAGACTGCCCTTACCCGTTTTATTGGAAAGGAATTAGGAGTTGAGGAACCTATAGTGAGTCCTACCTTTACCATTATAAAGGAGTACCAGGGGAGATTGCCCTTTTATCACATGGATGTGTACCGTATCCCATCGGAAGATAGTATGTATGATTTGGGATATGAAGAATATATATATTCTGAGGGAGTTACAGTAATAGAGTGGTCTAAACTCATAGAGGGAATACTTCCTGAGGAAAGAATAAATATTGAAATTAAAAGAATTGATGATGAAAAAAGAGAAATAAACATAGATGGAAAAGGCCATGTATATGAAAAATTAGCGGAGGAATTAACAAATGAAAATACTGTCAATTGAATCAGCCTCTGTAACAGCTTCCTGTGCAGTATCCCAGGGAGAAGAAATATTAGGGGAATATACCTTAAATCATAAAAAAACCCATTCGGAAAAGCTGATGCCTCTAATTGAAGATTTAATGAAGGATTTACAGTTAAAAATATCAGATATGGATTACATAGCCATATCCCGGGGCCCTGGTTCCTATACAGGACTAAGGATAGGGGCGGCAATCGGAAAAAGTATGGCCTATGCAGGAGGTATGGAAATTATTAGCGTACCCACCCTTCAATCTTTAGCTGCAAATATTTACCATACTGATAAATTAATAGTACCTGTAATGGATGCCCGAGGAGGAAGAATTTACACGGGAATTTATAAATGGGAAAAAGGTATGTGTACAGAGGTAAAGGAGCAATTTCCAAGCCATATTGACGAATTATTGGAAATGCTAAAAGATTACCAGGAACCCATAATCTTTAACGGAGATGGTTCAGTAAATTATAGAGAAAAAATACAGGATAAATTAAAAGAGAAGGCTGTATTTGCACCGGAAAGATTTAATTATCTAAGTGCAGCAACCTTAGCATCAATTGCTTATACCATGGCTTTAAGAGGGGAAACGGTAAAAGCAAAGGACTTTAAACCGGAATATTTAAGAATGTCTCAGGCTGAAAGAACAAAAAAATAAGAGGTGGACATGGGGGAAATAATTATTAGGGGAATGCTTCCTAAGGATATTGACCAGGTAGTAGCAATTGAAAAAATATGTTTTTCTTTGCCCTGGTCTAAAGAATCCCTTGAAAAAGAATTAATAAATGAATTGGCTTACTACCAATGTGCGGAAGATAAGGGAAAAATTATTGGCTACATGGGAATGTGGAGAATAATAAATGAGTGCCACATTACTAATATTGCTGTGCTTCCGGAATATAGAAACAAAGGTATAGCCAGTATGCTCATAAATAAAATGATTGAAATATGTAAGTGCAGTGAAATTGATAGAATGACTTTGGAAGTGAGAAAAAGCAATAGTCCTGCTATAAATTTATATAAAAAATTCGGTTTTGTTGAAGTAGGCATAAGACCTAACTACTACGTAAAACCTGTTGAAGACGCTTTAATTATGTGGAAAAATATCGATTAAGCAGCTTAGGAGAATACCAATGAAAAGAAGAAAAAAGAACAGAATTATAATTGCAATTACTTTTTTGTTAATTGTATTCCTACTAGCTTTGAAGTTTGTGGGAAATATAAAAGAGGATCAAACAGCCAAAAATGAAACTACTATACCTAGTGAACCTGAACTTGAAGAACCTACTTCAAATGAGGCGGAAGAACCTATTGAATTAGAAGAACCTGAGGAAACGGAAGAAGATCCTATAGATGAAACACCGGAGGATCCGGAACCTGAAAATCCTGTTGAATCTCCTGAACAAATCATAATAATAGAAAAACCTGATGCAATAGATGTCTTGGTAAATAGAATTTATAATTTGCCCAGTTCCTATGTTCCTCAGGATTTAGTAACTTTAGAGGATGTTCCTACAGTACTACTTAATCCAGAGGTAAATCAACTGAGAGAAGTCGCCTACCAAGCTTTGAAGGAACTCTTTAAAGGAGCAGAAGAAGCAGGCTACTACTTATATGCCCGTTCCGGCTACAGGTCCTACAATACACAAAGTTCCTTATATTCATCCTATGTAAATAACCATGGACAATCCGCTGCAGACAAGTACAGTGCGAAACCAGGACAGAGCGAACACCAGACAGGCCTTGCCATGGATATTACATGTGAAGCTATGAATTATCAGTTGGATACCAGTTTTGGAGATACGGAAGAAGGAAAATGGGTGGCAGAAAATGCCCATAAGTATGGATTTATTATAAGATATCCTAAGGGAAAAGAAGATATAACAGGCTATAACTATGAGCCCTGGCATATAAGGTACTTGGGAAAGGAATTAGCAAGGGAAGTATACGAATCGGGACTTACCTTGGAAGAATATTTTCAATAAGATAGGGACTAGCTTTGGCAACTGCCAAAGCTAGTCCCATTATTGAATCAAATCATAGACATCATTTGCATACTGAACTGGATCTTCAATGGACAAACCTTCAATTAAAAGGGCTTGATTAAACAATACTTTTGATAATTTTTTCAATTTTTCTTTGTCATTACTATATGCATCCTGCAACTTGTTAAAGATTGCATGGTGGGTGTTTATTTCCAATATTTTTTCCGCGCTGATGTTTCCTAGGTTATCCGGCATGGACTTTAAAACTTTTTCCATTTCTATGGATAATTCTCCTTCTGTGGATAGACATACGGGATGGCTTTTTAGTCTCTTAGAAGCTCTTACTTCTTTTACCTTTCCATCTAAGGATTCCTTTATGAAATTAAATAAATCTTTGTTTTCTTCCTTTTCTTCAGTATCTTCGTCTGTCTTAATATCTAAGTCAGCGCTGGAAACATTTTTGAATTCCTTATCTTTATACTTAGTCAATACTTTTATTGCAAATTCGTCTATTTCATCTGTGAAATAAAGAATTTCATAACCCTTATCCCGAAGAAGTTCCGTCTGCGGTAGTTTTTCAACTTTATCTATATTTTCTCCTGCAGCATAGTAGATATATTTTTGATCGTCCTTCATTCTTGAAACATATTCGTCAAGAGTTATTAGCTTATTCTCATGGGATGAATAGAACATAATTAAATCCTGTAATTCTTCCTTGTTAGCTCCCCATTCGCTGTATATACCGAATTTCAAAGTCTTTCCGAAGTTCATGAAAAACTTCTCATAATTATCTCTTTCATCTTTTAGCATAGATAAAAGTTCATTTCTGATTCTTTCTTTAATTTTTTTGGCAATAAATTGTAGCTGCCTGTCATGCTGCAGGGTTTCTCTTGAAATATTAAGAGACAAATCTGCTGAATCAACTAATCCCTGCACAAAGCCGAAATAGTCTGGAAGCAAATCCCCACACTTTTTCATTATCAGGACACCGTTAGAATAAAGCTCCAAACCCTTTTCAAATTCCTTAGTATAGAAATCAAAGGGTGCTCTGCCGGGAATATATAGTATTGCGTTATAGCTGGTAATACCTTCAACGCTTACATGAATATATTTTAAAGGCTTTTCGAATCCAAAATGTTTTTCCCTGTAAAAATTTTCATAGTCCTCATCTTTAAGTTCCTTTTTATTCTTTCTCCAGATGGGAACTATGCTGTTTAAAATTTCATCCTCGTAATAATCTTCGTATTCATTCTCCGACCCTTCCTTGAGCCTTCTCTTTTTTACCATCATCTTAATAGGATATTTAATAAAATCGGAATACTTCTTTACTAGGTGTTTAATATTATATATATCTAAAAACTCATCATAGTCTTCATCTTCTGTGCTGGGTTTAATTTTCATTATTACGTCAGTACCTGCACTGTTTTTTTCACAGGGGGTAATGGTGTAGCCATCTACTCCTGTTGATTCCCATTTATTGGCTTCATCTGAGCCGAAAGCCTTGCTTATTACTGTAACTTTTTCTGCAACCATGAAAGCAGAATAAAATCCTACTCCAAATTGACCAATTATATCTACGGCATCCTTATTTTCTATATTTTCTTTAAAATCAAAGGAACCGCTCTTGGCAATTGTTCCTAAGTTAGAATCTAATTCTTCCTTAGTCATGCCTATTCCCGTATCTGAAACTGTCAGGGTTCTTGCTTCTTCATTTACGGAAATTCTTATGTAAAAGTCATCCTTGTTAAAAACAATATTGCTGTCAGTAAGCGATTTATAGTAGCTCTTATCAATTGCATCGCTGGCATTTGAAATAAGCTCTCTTAAAAAGATTTCCTTATGGGTATAAATAGAATTAATCATTAAATTTAAAAGTCGTTTAGATTCGGATTTGAACTGTTTCTTGGCCATTTTATCATCCTTTCCTATGAGGTAATGTAAAACTTTATTAGCACTCATAGAGAATGAGTGCTAAATACATTCTATCAAAAGTTTATTAATTGTCAATACTATTCAAAGGAGAGTATACTAATGGTCATGATAAAATTTACAAGCATCGTAAATAGTAACTAAAGAGTTCCATGTATTTTTATCAACAATGCCTGTTACTGGAAGCATACTTCTTTTTTGAAAAAGCTTAACTGCTTCTTCTAATTCCTCATCATATATGTTTGTAATTTCCAGCTCCTTGTAATTGGCATATCTTTTTCGAAAATGGTTCAACATTATTCTTATTGCATATACAATGTCCCTTTTATCTCCTAATTTAACATCTTTGAAATCATATGTACTAACAGGAATTTTTTTTGGTAATTCCCTATCAGCTAAGTAACGTTTATTTTCACTGATTATGGCATTCCATGTTAATATGTCCACAGCTCCTGTCACTGGAAGTCTCATTATCTTTTGAAACTTGGAAACTGCATTTTTAGTGTCAGTATCATACATACCTGTGGGATGTACAGGAGGTATGGCAGGATGTAAATTTCTTATATTAATCAAATAGTTTTGCAGTTCTAAAATCATTTTGGAAGTATCAGTATTATTCATAATTCCTCCTTCATATTGTTATTATAATTGGCTTATAAACTCTTGATATACTGAAGTCAACCTGTTCCATGTTTCCTTGTCCACAATGCCGGTTACTGGCAGACCATACAGCCTTTGAAAGGCCATGACAGAAGCAGTGGTATCGGGACCAAAGTCATTTCCAACCTCAACTGTAGGAATTTCAGGAACAAATATGGATATTAAATCCAACATTATTTCAAGAATCAAGACTCTGGGGTATTCAGCTCCCATTCCAGCACTTAATTCTACTCCTGTAAAAGGAAGAGGTGGAAGTCTTAATTCTTCCACAGGTGTTGAAATAAGAATTGAGTAGGCTTCCCTGTATAGAGCTGTTAAAGTTTCCCTATCTGTAATTCCCGTAGGCTGAATTCCCATTAAGTTTTGAAACTCAATTATCGCCCTTGTTGTTTCCGGTCCGTAAAAGTCCGTTATTTCCATAGGCTTAATGGAAGGATATTTTTGAGAAAGAACATTAAGGAAAAATTGTATGTAGGGTACCAGGGGAAAGGTACCTCCTTCCAAAGCGATACCTTCATAAATACGCTCTAATTCTTCCAAGGTTAACCCCTCGGATATTAATTGGGCTAAATTTGTAACTGCTACATAAATAAAGCGAATTCTATACCAGGTTTCTTCGTCCACTATTCCCGTTATGGGAAGCTCAAACACTTCCTGAAAAACTTTCACAGCATTTTGTGTATCCAAGTCAAAAAATCCCGTTATACCAACCTTTGGAATTAAAGGGAAATTATCGGATATTCTATTTAATGAATGCTGCATCCTAAAAACATTTATTCCCCCATCTCCCAGCCTTAAAGGTTCACCCGGATAAGTTCCTAAAATTTCTTCTGCCGTAACTGGACTTTCAACTATGGATACATCGTCTCCATAGTAATACCTGAGGATTTCCAAAGCTGTATAGCCTTGATTAGCTAAATCTACCGATCCCCATTGATACATTCCTTCGCAAAGTGAAACTCTGCCGTCACAAAAGGCTGCGAACAAAGGCTCTATATGTCCCTCCCTTACAATGTACTGGTCGAATATTTCATTTACAATATTGGAAATAGAGTCAAAGATACCCCTATCGTGAACATAAGCCTGATCATATTGGGTGGAACTTGTTATATCAAAATCATACCCCCGTGACCGGTACCATTCCGTAAAAATTCTGTTCATGGCAATAGAGGTTATTGCGTGTATATTCGCCTTTAAAGCTTCTTCTGGCCAGGTAGGGTATAGTTCACTGGAGGCAACATTTTTTATATACTCTATATAGGGTACCTTTACATTCATTGCCTCTTCATCAGGTGCACCTAAGTGCACCGTTATATAAAGGGGGAAAGGCACAATAATATGAGGAGGGGGAGTAGGTGGAATATAAATGTCAATTATTTCCGGTGCGTCCATAATATCTCCTTTCTTTCTTCGGCGTATTGGTTTATTTATCTTAAGCTATCCCAGTGTGCTTATTCCAAAGCGTAGCTGACGGTAAACTTCTACAATTCTGTTCCATGTTTGCTCATCCACTATTCCATTAGGTGTTAAATCATACTGATTCTGGAAAGCAATTACCGCAGCTGTAGTTTCTGGTCCGAATAATCCAGTAGATTCTATGGCAGGTATAGATGGAACTATTGTGGAAATATATTCAAGATATTCCTGTAGAATGAACACACCAGGTCCTTCGGAACCTTCTCTGAGAATTATATTAGGATATAGCAAAGCAGGCAGGGCAATGGCTGTGGGAGGCAGTTCTCTTAATATTCCCACTATACTGTTGTACAAAGAATCCCAGGTTTCTGCATCTATAAGACCTGTTGTAGGTAATCCCATGGTTTTTTGAAATTCTATAATGGCAGTCCTGGTTTGAGGACCTAAAATTCCGTCTATGTCAACTTGAGGTATGGACTCATAATAGGCAGACAGTACGTTTAAAAAATACTGAACTAATTGTACTCTGGGAACAACTTGGCCTTCTTCTATTTCCTCTGAAAGAAATCTAGGTATTTCACTTACTAAAAGCCCCCGGGAAGTAAGTTCTGCCAATTTTCTTACAGCCACATATATTTTTCTGATTTCATACCAGGTAGCTTTATCTACAATACCTGTGACTGGAAGGTTGAATATTCGTTGAAATTCTCTTACAGCTGCTTCCATGCTTTCGTTAAAGGTCGCATCTACTGGATATATTTTGGGAATTGCTGGATAGTTGACGGAAATGGCATTTAAATAAGTTTTTGTAAAAAGAACGTATTGGTTTGTATCTCCTAATCTAAGAGGTGTACCCGGATAGGTTTCCTGAAAATTTATTACAGGAGTATCGGTTTTTATATCTATATCTTCCCCGTAATAATATTGGAGTATTTCGTAAGGAATCATTCCTTGTTGAGCTAAATCCACAGTTCCCCATTGGTACATACCTTCACACTGGGCAATTCTTCCGTCACAAAAGGTAGCAAACAAGGGCTCAACTCTTCCTTGTCTTACAATATACTCATCAAAAATTTCGTCTACAATCCTGTCTATGGTATCGAAAATCCCTCTTTCGTGAACATAAGCTTGGTCAAACTGAGTAGTATTTGTAATATCAAAATTATATCCTCTGGAAGGATACCATTCAGTAAATATTCTGTTTAAGGCAATAGAAATAATGGCATATATATTGGCTCTTAAAGCCTCTTCCGGCCATGTGGGGTACAGTTCACTGGATGCAACATTTTTAATATAGTCTATAAAGGGAACAGTTACATTTTCAGCTGGTTCATCAGGAGCTCCCAAATGTACCCTGATAGAGCCAGGTATAACAACGGTTGTAAGTCCTGGAACTTGAATGCTCATAATAACCTCCTTATTCATTGGAAATATCAATAGGACTTGGGGGTATAACTATGGTTCGACTATCTTCTTCGGTCCCCCCTTGCATAACAGGAACTAAAGAAATATTAAAATTTGTTGTTGTATCAGGGAAAACTCTTACGTCTAAAATGTTTTGGGTATAATAACCTATTGCCTGAACCCTTAAATTATATGTAGAAAAAAAATATTCCGGACTTTCTCTGGGATCTGAGGGGTCATATACTACGGGAACAGTTATAAGAGGCACCTGACCACTGATATCGGAAACAAGGTGGTAAAGGGCATGTTCTTCTCCTTCTTCATCAGTAAGGTAGACGGTCACAACAGCATCCCTTACAGGTAAGGCACCTAAGGCAGTGGATACTCTTACTCTTATATGACCATCTCGTATATTGGATTGATCATCTAAAAGCAGTTCTTCATTTAAAAGGGGAAGTTCTGGAGGAACTTCATCAATAAGCTCTGGTTGAACCTGGGTTTTTTTTACGATTTTATTTCGAGCCACATAGGGAATATTCCTTCGTTTTCTATGTATCATAAAATCACACCTTTCTATATACTCCTTTAATATATGCAATAAAATAAAAATTGATATTTCTATATAATATGTACTTAAATAAGCTAATATGAAATACACCTGAGTTTAATATATTTAATAATTTAGCAAAATACTTAAATTTCAATGGTATTCTGAGATATATACTTTGTTAATTAATTGAGAAAAGGTTGACTTTGAACTTTAAATTTAATAATATATAAAATGAAAATACTTATGAGTAGGAGGAAAAAATTTGCCACAGGATAAAATAGCAGAGCTAAGAGAGCTAAAGGAAAAGATAAAACTTGGCGGCGGTCAGAAGGCAGTGGATAAACAGCATGAAAAGGGCAAGCTAACGGCAAGAGAAAGAATACTAAAACTGTTAGACCAAGGCAGCTTTGTGGAAATCGATGCATTTGTGGAACATAGATGTACCAACTTCGGAATGGAAAAAAACAAAGCCCCTGGAGACGGAGTTGTAACAGGCTATGGTACAATTGACGGGAGGCTTGTCTACATATTTGCTCAGGATTTCACCGTAATGGGAGGAAGTTTAGGTGAAATGCATGCAGCAAAAATTGTTAAAACCCAGGAAATGGCATTGAAAGTAGGAGCTCCTTTAATAGGAATAAATGATTCAGGAGGAGCAAGAATACAGGAAGGAGTGGATGCCCTTTCCGGATACGGTAAAATCTTTTACAACAACACCATAGCATCAGGAGTAATTCCTCAAATATCAGTAATCTTAGGCCCCTGTGCAGGAGGAGCTGTATACTCACCAGCCATAACAGACTTTATATTCATGGTAAAAAACATCAGTAAAATGTTCATAACGGGACCTAATGTAATCGAAACAGTAACTGGTGAAAAAGTATCAGCAGAAGAATTAGGAGGAGCCATGACTCATAACACCGTAAGCGGTGTTGCTCATTTTGTTGATGATACGGAAGATGAATGTATAGAACGCATTAAAAAACTCTTAAGCTTCCTACCCCAAAACAATTTAGAAACAACCCCTGTTCAAACAGTACAGGATGATATAAACAGAATAGACGAAAAATTGAACACTTTAGTACCTGACAACCCCAACAAAGCTTACGATATGAAAGATATTGTATTCACACTGGCAGACAATGGAGAATTCTTAGAATACCAGCCCTACTATGCCCAGAATATAATAACAGGCTTTATGCGACTAAACGGCAGAAGTGTGGGAGTAGTGGCAAGTCAGCCAAAAGTATTGGCAGGATGCCTTGATATTAATGCATCCGATAAAGCAGCAAGATTTATAAGAACCTGCGATGCCTTTAACATCCCCCTTCTTACCCTGATGGATGTGCCAGGATTTTTACCGGGAACAAACCAAGAATATGGAGGAATAATAAGACACGGAGCAAAAATGCTGTATGCATTTTCCGAAGCCACAGTTCCAAAAGTTACAGTAATAACCAGAAAAGCCTACGGAGGTTCCTACATAGCCATGTGTAATAAGGAATTAGGGGCAGATATGGTATTGGCATGGCCAACGGCAGAAATAGCAGTAATGGGCCCTGAAGGAGCAGCCAACATAATATTTAAAAAAGAAATATCAGAAGCAGAAGATAAAAATTCAAAACGTCAGGAAAAAATAAAAGAATACCGAGATACAGTAGCCAATCCCTATGCAGCTGCAAGCAGGGGCTATGTAGATGCAGTAATTGAACCATCAGAAACCAGGAAAAGAATAATAAGTGCCTTTGACATGTTAACAGGAAAACGAGAAATGCGCCCTGTGAAAAAACATGGAAATATTCCTCTATAAGGAGGGTGTGTATGAGTTTATTGGATAAATTATTTAACAGAAAGTCAAAGGTAGAAGAAAAGGAAATTATAGAAACATCAGAAGTACGAGAAGATGAAGATGAAATAACTGCTGTAATAGCAGCAACGATAGCTGCAATGGAGGAAGAAGAAACGGTAGCAGCCATAACAGCTGCCCTGTCAGTAATCCTTGGAAAAGGACCAGAAGAATTCATAGTAAGAAATATAAGACGAACATCTGAAATGGAGTCACTATGGGCCCACGCAGGAAGAATGAAGTTAATGAGATGACCTAACCCAATTTATTCGACCGCAGGGAGAAATAAATTGATGGTAGGTCATTCGCAACGAATTCCCAAAATATGCGACCGGAGGGAGCAAATATTTTGGTGAATGAGACTGCGAGATGATATTTTGGTGAATGAGACTGCGAGATAAAAACTTGGAAAATGAGACTGCGAGATAATATTTGAAAAAAGAAACCGTAGAAACGAACAATTAGACAATATGGAGGGAAAAATGAGAAGATTTAATGTAACAGTAAACGGAAAAACCTATGCCGTAGAAGTTGAAGAAGTAGGAGTACAAGGAGGATTTACATACCAGCCGGTACAGCAACCAGTACAACAGGCACCAGTACAGCCAGCGCCAGCACCGGTAGAAGAAAAACCGGCACAACCAGTGGCAAAACCTGAACCAAAAGCAGCACCTGTAAGTGGAGAAGGAACGCTAATGACAGCTCCCATGCCAGGAACAATATTAGATGTTTTAGTAAGTGAAGGACAAACAGTTAAAAAAGGCGAAATAGTAATAATACTAGAAGCAATGAAAATGGAAAATGAAATAGCTGCAGCAGCTGATGGAGTAGTAACGAAAATTTACACATCCAAATCAGCAACCGTAAATGCAGGGGATCCTATGTTAACTATTGCCTAATATATTAAATATTCTTAACTCTTCTATAGAAAAGAAGAGTTTTTTTTTGGCCTAGTTTGTGATAAAATGTAGAAACCCTTTAAGTCTATTAAGGGTCAAAAGGTAATAACAGGGGAAGAGTATGGTAAGTAATGATATATTAATTAGAATGCAGCTGATAAACGGTATGGGAAGAAAAACTATCAGCAAATTATTAACCTACATTGAATTAAAAAAAATTAAACTGTATGAATTTTATGACCTGCTAAATTTAATAAATGATTTAAAAATTAAAAAGCTGAAAATTGATAGAGAAAAAATTGAAGAGGAATATTCAAGAATAATTGAAAGCTGCGAAAAAAATAAAATACAAGTAGTAGGCATATACGATAAAAATTATCCCTACAAACTAAATTCAATAGAGGACAAGCCTATAGTACTGTATGTTGACGGTGATATTGATTTATTGAACGGAGGCAACAATATTGCTATTGTAGGAACCAGAAAGCCTTCTCAGGAGGGTTATGAAATAAGTTCAATATTTGCTGAAAAGTTAGCTGAAGAAAACTGCTGTATCGTAAGTGGACTTGCCTCTGGTTGTGACGAAGCAGCCCACCAGGGATGTCTTTTGGCAAAGGGCAAGACAATTGCAGTAATACCTTCAGGACATCTTAACGTATTAAAGATGAAAAGATCTTTATATAATAAAATTATTCTTAGCGGCGGCTGTATAGTATCGGAATTGTCACCTCTTTCAAAAGCAGAAAAATATTCATTTATAGATAGAAACAGAATAATAGCTGCTGTGTCTGAAGGAGTTATAGTAGTAGAGGGAGGTTTGACAGGAGGTACATCCCATACAGTAAAATTTGCCAGGAAGTACAATAAAGAAATTGCATATACAACCAATATATGCCGAAATACAGGACAAACTTTAATGTTTGACAATATAGATGTTATAGATAGTTTCGAAAAATTGGTAAAATTTAAAAATAAATCCATCGAAAAAGTCCTTGACAAAGCTATTTCCCAGTAGTATAATCAATCTTGCTGTTGACAAAATAGCATTGACTAAGCGGATGTGGCGGAATTGGCAGACGCACTAGACTTAGGATCTAGCGCATTAGCGTGGGGGTTCGAGTCCCTTCATCCGCACTAATAAACCTATCGATATGATAGGTTTTTTTTATGACTTTTTATCGAGATTTGTTCCACATATATTTGACTCTGTATAGGGTATATGCTATTATCATAGCATATGGAAAAGTATTCCTATACATTGACTAGACATATAGGACAGTACTTGCGTAGGTAAAATAATCCTTATACTAGGAGGACAAATTATGAAGTATACTGTTAAACCCGAGGTTTTTGAACTATCTGAGAATCTTTGCTTTGGGATTATCGTTGCAAGGGGATTGAAAAATACTGAAACTAGTGATGAAGAAATTGAGCGTCTGAGAAATGCGGAAGAAAAAGTGCGAAAGCTGGTGCCGGAGGCAGAACTTAAAACACAACCTGTCATTGAAGGCTACCGGACGGTTATGAAAAAAGCGGGTATTAACCCAAATAAATTTGTGAATTCTTTGGAAGCCATGATGAAGAGGGTTATTAAGGGAGGCAGTTTACCTGTAATTAATTCACTGGTAGATCTTTGCAATGCAATTTCCCTAGAAAACCAAGTGACATTAGGAGGACATGATTTAGCAGATATTCACACGGATCTTTCTGTAGGATTTACTAAAGGCGGTGAAAAGTTTCTGCCTTTCGGTGCAACTGAATATGAAACAGTTGAACCGGGTGAATTAGTGTTTACCAGCGGTGATGTTGTTCAGACAAGAAAATGGATATGGAGGCAAAGTGAACTTGGCAAAATGACCTTAGAAACAAAGGATGTTTTTTTCCAGCTGGTAGGATTCGGTGACAGTCCAGGAAGCCCCCTTTCTAATGCATTGGATTCTCTGGAAGAGATTCTTCATTCAAAATTCGGAGGAAGATGGGAAAGATATATTGTTAAAAAGGAGCAGCCTGAAATTCAGTTTTGAGAATAGGACTTAGGGGATATATTCTTGCTGATTTTAGTAGAAATTTGTTGACAAAAATTAACATTTCATGTTATTATAAGTTTAACTGAATAGGCAAAATTTTCGAAAGAAAATGACGCAAAGCTATAGGGTCTAAGCCATATACCATATGGTATGACAGCCAGTTGCTGTACAATGTACATATTAGTTATGGCTTTGTTGTATTCAGCAAAGCTTTAATTATCTGGAAATGAGGAGATAATCGTGAAAAATATTAAAAAAATTACATTCCTAACCTTAATACTGGTCTTACTAGCTTCTTTTACGCTGTGTTATGGAGCAGATAAGGTGTACAAGGGTCAAAAGTCGGAAATAGATGCCTCCTCATCGGCTGATGGATATATAAAAGTAAGATATTTAAATGAAACATCGAAAAAATTAAAAGTTATTATAGAAAAAGGCAACAGTAAATATACTTATGACTTAAATAACAAGGGCAAGACCGATATATATCCCCTGCAGATGGGAGACGGAAAGTACAAGGTCAGAATATTTGAAAATATAAGTGGTAATAAGTATGCTGTAAAACAGACAGTAACCTTGGATGTAAAATTAAATAATGATAAGGCTCCCTTCTTGGTAGCTAATCAATATGTTAACTACGATGATACATCGGAAACAATCAAGAAGGCTGCAGAACTGACAGAGGGTATGACGGATGATTTTGAAAAAATAGACGTTATATACGACTATGTTATTTCAAATATCAAGTATGACAACGAAAAGGCTAAAACCGTCCAAAGTGGATACTTGCCTTCCATTGATGAAATTTTAAGAATTAATAAGGGTATTTGTTTTGACTATTCTTCAGTTATGGCAGCAATGCTTCGGTCACAAAAAATACCTACAAAACTTGTAACTGGATATTCCTCCAATGTAAGTGCCTTCCATGCATGGAATGAAGTTTACACAGAGGAAGAAGGGTGGATTAAATTAAGTGAAATATACTTCGACGGCAAAGAATGGAAGCTCATGGACAGTACCGTGGCATCATCTGCAAAACAATCCAACAGCCCACGGATTATTCAGTATACAAACAAATTAATAGACAAGAAAAATTACACAAAACAGTTTGAATATTAAAGTTAGTAACCTATT
This sequence comes from Tissierellia bacterium, assembly GCA_012843025.1. Taxonomy (GTDB): domain Bacteria; phylum Bacillota; class Clostridia; order Tissierellales; family Sedimentibacteraceae; genus Sedimentibacter. The sequence continues at coordinate 59,971 of DURT01000047.1, forward strand.
AACCTATTACTTCTTAACTAAAAAATGACCTGTGGAGGGTCATTTTTTAGTTTAAATATTTTATTATTGAATCCGGGTCTGTTGCATACATTAAGGCGCTTTCCCTTGTAATAAGTTCATTCCTGTACAATTCCAAAATACTCATATCCATAGTCTTCATACCCATATCTTGGGATGCATGTATTATGCTGTTAATCTGATGAACCTTCGACTCCCTAATAATATTTGAAATTGCATTGTTAACAAGCATAATTTCAAAGGCAGGAACCCTTCCCAGTTGAGGAGAAGGAATTAAATGCTGGGACACCACTGCCTGTAACTGCATGGACAGCTGAATCCTTATTTGCTGTTGCTGATTAACGGGAAAAACATCTATAATCCTGTCAATAGTATTTGCTGCTCCCGTTGTATGAAGAGTGGAAAAAACTAAGTGGCCTGTTTCTGCTGCCGTAAGAGCTATTTCAATAGTTTCCAAATCCCTCATTTCACCTATGAGCATTACATCAGGAGCCTGCCTAAGAGCAGAGCGAAGAGAAGAAATATAACTCTTAGTATCAGTTGAAATTTCCCTTTGGCTTACAATGGACTTTTTATGTTTATGTATAAATTCTATAGGGTCCTCAAAGGTCATAATGTGGCAATTTCTTTCACTGTTGATTTTATCAATTATACAAGCTAATGTAGTTGACTTTCCGCTGCCTGCAGGACCTGTAATAAGAACTAAACCCTTTGTTTTCTTATATAAATTCATCACCGTATCCGGGATACCTAATTTCTTTGGATCGGGAAGTTCAAAAAACACCACCCTGATTACTGCAGCAAAAGAATTACGCTGTTTATAAGCGCTTACCCTGAATCGTCCAAAACCTGGCAAGGCAAAAGAAAAGTCCACATCCCCTTCTTCTTCTAAAATATTAATATCCTTTTCGTTAGCAATTTCAAATATATTGTTAATAATTTTCAAAGTATCATCGGAAGTAAGGATTTCTTCGTTAATCGGTACTATATTACCCATAATTTTATAACTGATAGGTCTGCCTGCTATTATAAATATATCTGAAGCTTTTTCTTCTATAGCCTTTTTAAAGATATCCAATAGATCCATTAATTAAATCCCTCCCATAATTCGATATATTCCTCTTCGTAAACAGGTAATTCTATGTTGGATAAATTCCAGGAGGTAATTTCATAGTAGTAGGAATCCTTTGATTCTTCAAACAATATATTTAAAGAAACTGTTATTTTTTGATTCTTACTTCCCAAAACCTCATACCAGGCACTTAGTTCATCTAATTCACCCTCTATGAAAAGTCCTTCAACCCTTTTCAGCTTTTCTGCAATATCTGTATCCATGCCCTTAATACCATACAAAACATCACTGATTTCTGATAGTTTTTCTTCAGCCAAGCCGTGAATTCTGTAATAATCTTCAGTTATTTCCTGGGCTCGTAGAGATAATTTATAATCGGAATATGCGGTGGTAAAGGACAGAGCTGCAAAAATTATCAAACATAAAACTACCAGTACAGTAACTATAAGGCTTCCTCCCATCCCTAAGGGAATTTCACTATTTTTCATTCTATTCTCCATAGGCACCTCCA